>JAQXNQ010000163.1 GCA_029098085.1 Oscillospiraceae bacterium | reverse complement strand
TATTGACCCGACCCTCTATGTGGAGGGCGAAGGCGAAGCTGCAAAGGTCTATCTTCTCTGGGGGCAGCGCTCGACCTTCGGCGCGCGCGGACTGCTCGCGGCAGAGCTGATCAGGGACGGCGACGGGCTTTATACGGTTGTGAAAAAGGACACGGAGCGGGTTCTTTTCACCGGGGTTCATGACGAATTCGGCTTCTATGAGGGCGCATCGATCAGAAAGATCAATGGAAAATACTATGTGCTGTACCCGTCCGACCACGGAAAGGGCGTCCACATGATGTCCTACGCCGTTGCCGATCATCCCCTTGGCCCGTATCGCTTCGGCGGAGACATTCTTGATACCGACGGGTGTGATCTGGAGCCGGGAAACTGTCACGGTTCCTTCTGTGAGGTCAACGGCCAGTGGTACCTTTTCTACCACAGAGGCTTCAACAACAGCAACATGCAGCGAAAGGTCTGCGTTGAAAAGATCTTCTTTGATGAAAACGGGCATATTGTCGGAGAAAACGGCGGCAAGGTCGTCATGACAAACCACGGCTTCGGCGGGCCGCTTGACCCATATCAAAAAATTGAGGCAGCCTACGCCACCCATGTACGGCTCGACGGCTTTCAGGCAGGCTGCTATCTGACCGAAAAATCCAGGGAGCTCCACCCGCTTATCAACATCACGGACGGAAACTGCGTTGAATACAGGGATTTTGATTTCGGTGAAACTCCCTGCGCACTTTCCTTTGCCGCAAAGGTACTTGCAAAAGACGGAGGCTGCATCGATATCGTCCTCGATGAGCCGGACAATGCCCCGATCGGCACCGTTCAGGTACCCGGTTCTTCCTCCGATCAATACGGGGAGCTGTACGCCGATACGGCATCTGTAACCGGCGTACACACTGTGTTCTTGAAATTCCGCGGAGACGGCGAAAAGGAAATCTGCGAGCTTGCATCGTTCCAGTTTGTAAAGAAATAAGGGTGGAAAGCAAACAGCGCTGAGGGGTAAAACTCTCAGCGCTGTTTGTCATTTCAATAGATGGATTTCTCACAGCTTCAGATCACTTTTCAGCTGCATCAGCCCGGCAAACAGGCCGCCCGCCAGCAGGATGCCGCCGGTGATCTGGAAGGAGAGGGTAAGGGCTGATTTCTTCCCCAGCAGATAAGTATCTGTTCCTATTACCCTGCGGGTTGATTTCAGCATCTGAGCAAAATCATAACCGCTAAATAGCAATACACAACCCAACACAATCAGAACAGCACAGATCAGATACCAATACCACTTTGCACGAGTCATTTTCATAGCCCCTTTCTCGGTTTCTTACACAATCTTTATATCATATTTTCTGAAATTTGTCAATCTTTCTGTGAAAAATCAATGTCTTATTTTCCATCTTCTTTCCTTCTGTCTGCGATTTTCTTTGATAAAATCTTCACTGAATGTTCATGCAGCTTTTAGGCAAAATATGTTATAATAGTAAAAATAAGGTAATGTCACCATCAGCAGCCCCTGCCCCCGCTCAGACCTCCCGGCCGTACGGCCCCTTCTGAGGACAGCACGGCTGCACAGGAAAGGAGCATGTTATGACTGTCATGCAAAACACCCCGGATAAGGCCAGCTTCTCCCGAATCACGCCGGAGATTCTGTCCCTGTCCGAGCTCTGCACCGGAAACGGCCGGATTGACCCTGAGCTGTACACCCGCTACGATGTCAAGCGAGGGCTTCGGGACTTAAACGGCAACGGCGTCCTCACCGGCCTCACCGAGATTTCCGAGATCAAGTCCAAGGAGATCATGGACGGAAAGGAGGTTCCCTGCGAGGGCAAGCTGTACTACCGGGGCGTGGATGTGGAGGAAATCGTCGCCGGGTTCATCCGGGAAAAGCGGTTCGGCTTTGAGGAAACGGCCTACCTGCTGCTGTTCGGCCAGCTGCCCAAAAAGGAGGAGCTGGAGCAGTTCTG
The DNA here is from genome assembly GCA_029098085.1 of Oscillospiraceae bacterium. Lineage (GTDB taxonomy): Bacteria > Bacillota > Clostridia > Oscillospirales > Ruminococcaceae > Faecivivens. The sequence continues at coordinate 3,046 of JAQXNQ010000163.1, read as the reverse complement.
CGGCCTGCTGGCCCACTACCGCTCCCTGCCCACCAGCTTTGTCCGGGACATCATCATGAAGGCCCCCAGCCGGGACATGATGAACACCCTGGCCCGCAGCGTCCTGACCCTGTATTCCTACGACGAACGGGCCGATGACATCTCGATCCCCAACGTGCTGCGCCAGTGCCTGCAGCTGATCGCCCTGTTCCCCTGCCTGTCGGTTTACGGCTATCAGGCCTACAACCACTACATCGGCGGCAATAGCCTGTTCATTCACACCCCCGACCCCAATCTCTCCACGGCGGAGAACATCCTGCACCTGCTGCGGCCGGACAGCAGCTACACCGAGCTGGAAGCCCGGATTCTGGATCTGGCGCTGGTGCTCCACGCCGAGCACGGCGGCGGCAACAACTCCACCTTCACCACCCATGTGGTCTCCTCCTCCGGCACCGACACCTACTCGGCCATCGCCGCCTCCCTGGGCTCCCTGAAGGGGCAGAAGCACGGCGGCGCAAACATCAAGGTCATGCAGATGTTCGAGGATATGAAGGAGCACCTGACCGACTGGACCGATGAAGAAGCGGTAGAGCGGTATCTGACCGCCCTGCTTCACAGGGAGGCCTTCGACAGAGCCGGACTGATCTACGGCATGGGCCATGCGGTCTATTCCCTGTCTGACCCCCGTGCCCGGGTGTTCCGGGCCTTCGTCAAGAGCCTTTCGGAGGAGAAGGGCCGGCAGAAGGAATACGCCCTCTACGATGCGGTGGAGCGGCTGGCACCCAAAGTCATCGCCCGGGAGCGGAAGATTTACAAGGGCGTCTCGGCCAACATCGACTTCTACAGCGGCTTTGTGTACAGCATGCTGGATCTGCCCATGGAGCTGTACACCCCCATCTTCGCGGTGGCCCGCATCGCCGGATGGAGCGCCCACCGGATCGAGGAACTGGTCAATGCCGGCAAAATCATCCGTCCGGCCTATAAGAATGTCCAGCCCCATGTGCCCTATCTGCCGCTGGCGGAGAGATGAGCAAAGCGGAGAACGGAGGGGTTCTGTTTTCAGCTCAGCGTGTCGAAAAAGTGGTTTGCACAGAAAAATTGCACAAAGGAAGCAAAGTGTATGCCCGCTGGAAGCGGGCATGGGGTCTCTAAGAAGAATCTTGCGGCCAGCGGGCCGCGCTTTTTAGTATTTATTGTCCGCGCCGGGCGCGGAGGAGCAGGATTTCGCGCTCTGCGGAGCGCGACCAGGGGCTCCGCCCCGGCCCCGCAAGGGGCGCGCCCCTTGACCCGTCTGCCTTGGCAACACAACGGAAACGTATTTCTCTTGTTTGTATAGGCGCTCACTTTATCGACAAACTGATCATGGAGGCAGAGCGTTTCTGTTCTCCGCTTTTTCAGAAAAAGTTTCATTTTCCGCTGAAAAGCCCTTGACTCTGACGCTGCGTCATAGCGTATACTGAGCTCACACGGGAGGGATGAGGATGAAAACCGTCAAAGAGGTCAGCCGCCTCACCGGTGTCAGCGTGCGCGCCCTGCACCACTACGACGCCATCGGCCTTCTGAGACCCGCAAAAATCACCGAAGCGGGCTACCGGCTGTACGATGAAGAGAATCTGCAGCGGCTGCAGCAGATTCTGCTGTTCCGGGAGCTGCAGTTTCCTCTGAAGGAAATCGCCGCCATTCTGGACAGCCCGGGCTTCGATCCGGACGAAGCCCTGCTCCAGCAGATCCGGCTTCTGGAGCTGCGCCGGGAGCGGCTGGACGCCCTCATCGGCCTTGCCCGTGACATTCAGCAAAAAGGAGTGTCCAGTATGAATTTTGACGCCTTCGACACCGGCGAGATCGACCGGTACGCCACCGAAGCAAAGGAAAGATGGGGAACACCGACTTGTACCACGCCTACGAACAGAAAACCAGAGGGCAGTCCGCTGCCGACCAGAAACAGACCGGCGAAGCCCTGATGGCGCTGCTGGCGGAGACCGGCGCCCTCCGTCCCCTGCGGCCTGAGAGCGAAGCGGTGCAGCAGAAAATCGCCGCCCTGCAGGCCTTTATCTCGGAGCATTACTATCCCTGCAGCAAAGAGGTGCTCAGCGGTCTGGGCGAGATGTACGTCTGTGACGAACGGATGCAGGAAAACATCGACCGGGCAGGCGGCGAAGGAACCGCTGCCTTTGTCCGGGAGGCCATCATGGTTTTCTGCGGCAGATAAAGCGCTGCAATATGAGAAGCCGGGCCGTCCGACGCTGATCGGATGGCCCGGCTTCTGTTCTGACGGTCAGTCGGCAGAGACAGTATGGCAGCCGTCGTCTTCCGTCACCGCTTTCGGACGATTACTTGTTGGGGTGCTCCGGCTTCTGCGGAGGAAGCAGCGGCTTTCGGTTCTCTTTGTGGAGGGACGGAATCTGCAGGCGGACACCCTTGGGAAGATGCTCCAGCAGCAGGCTTGGCAGATCGGTCTCCACCCCGCTCTCTGGCAGGGTGATGTCCGTAATCTGCGGACAACTTTCAAAGGCAAATGGATTGACCGACCGCACACCGTCCGGAAGGACCACATGGGTGTCGGTGCCCACATAGCTGCTCAGATGCCCCCGGAACATGACGAAGCCCTTTTCATCCGCAAGGCCGGCACAGCGAAAGATGACATCCCGATCCACCCAGGCGTCCTCCGGGAAGGAAATGGAGGTCAGGCTGGTACAGCGGGCAAAGGCATGCTGTCCCACCCGGCTGACGCCCGCCGGGATGGTGACGGAACGAAGGCTTTTGCAGCCGCAGAAGGCCCGGTCACCAATCTCCTCCAGACTGTCCGGAAGGACGACAGTGCAAAGGTTAACACAATCCTTAAAAGCATGGTCTCCGATGGAAACAACCCCTTCCGGAAGGATCACCGACCGGAGAGAGGCGGCCTTTTCAAAGGCCGCAGACTGAATATGGGTCACGCCCGCCGGGATCATCAGCTCCTCCGGACTGCCGGCGCAGCCATAAAGCCAGCCCTGTACGATGATAAAGCCGTCCGCATCCGCAAGACCGGTGCAGCCCTTGAAAGCCATTCCGTCGATCCCGGAAACAC
>JAQXNQ010000162.1 GCA_029098085.1 Oscillospiraceae bacterium | reverse complement strand
CAGCCGGCGCCGGCAGGCAGGCTTGCCGAAGCGTATCGGAACCTGTTTGAGAAGGATTTCCGCCTGGTTTGCGTATCATGAAAACCGGCAGGAACCCAAAAGGGACGAGCTGTATTTTTCCGTCGTATCCGCTGGACATTTCCGGCGGATTGTGATACATTGGTTAAAAAGGGGTGTTCTTATGAAGATGTGGTATCAAAAGGAAGCGCGGGAATGGACCCAGGCTCTTCCCATCGGAAACGGATATATGGGCGCCATGTGCTACGGCGGCGCGGGCGGACGGTTTGATCTGTCGGAAAATACCTGCTGGTCGGGCGGGAATCAGCCGCTTCCGCTGCGGGAGGGCGCGGCGGAATCCATGAAAAAGGCCAGGGAGCTGCTGCTGGCCGGGCAGTACAGCGAGGCGGAGGCGCTGATGAAAAACTGCACCGGCGTCAAGGGCAATTACGGCACCCAGGTGCCCATGGGAAAGCTCACGGCTGCGGTTGAGGCGGAGCCTTTGTCGGTTTATCGGGAGCTGGATCTGGAGACGGGTCTGGCGATGGATCTTCTGGAGCTGGAGGGCGGAAAGGTTCGGCGGGAGAGCTTCCTGTCCAGCCCGGACAAGGTGATGGCGGTTCGGATGACGGCTGAGGGACGGATCCCGGATGTCTGTCTCTGGCTGGAGGGCTGGAGCCAGCCCAGCCGCACCCAGTGGGATGCGGAAAACAGGAGGCTGCAGGTTTATGGGAGAGCACTGGAAAATATCCACAGCGATGGGCTGACCGGCGTGTCCTATGAGATCCTGCTTTCGTATGAGACGGACGGGCAGATCAGCTGGAACCGCCGGGGGCTGATTGTGACCGGCGCATCCCGCCTGACGGTGCTGCTCACCGCCGCTGCGGATATGTTTGAGAAGGATCCCGGAGAGATTTGCCGCCGCCGTTTGGAAAGTGCGCTGAAAAAAGGCTATGAAGCGCTTCGGGATGCCCATACTGCCGAGCATGCAGGCTGGATGAACCGCTGTACCTTCACCATGCCGGACACCCGGGCGGAGCTGCCGACCGATGAACGTATCCGGGCTTTTGCGGAAAACCGGGGCGGCGATGATGGCCTTATTGCCCTGTTTTTCCAGTACGGCCGGTATCTGCTGCTCAATTCCAGCCGCCCCGATTCCCAGCTGCCTGCCGCGCTGCAGGGCGTCTGGAACGACGACCGGGCCTGCCGGATGGAGTGGACTGATGACATGCATCTGGACATCAACACCCAGATGAATTATTATCTTGCCGAAAACACCGGTCTGGGCGACTGCGCCATGCCGCTGCTGCGGTGGATCAAAGAGGTACTGGTTCCGAACGGAAAACGGATGGCCCAGGGGCTCTACGGCGCGGAGGGCTGGTGCGCCCATACGGTTTCCAACGCCTTTGGCTGGGCGGCGCCTGGCTGGTATATGGGCTGGGGCTTCGGTGTGACCTGCGGCGGCTGGGTGGCCACTCATATCTGGGAGCATTATCTTTACACTGGCGACCGGGTCTTTCTGGAGGAATATTACGATGTCCTGTATCAGAGCGCTCAGTTCCTGAAGGACATTCTGATGGAGGATCCCGAAACCGGCGAGCTGGTGATCAGTCCCTCCTATTCTCCGGAAAACATCTTCCTGTGGGAGGGCAAGCCCTGCAGATTGTCGGCGGGCGGCACCTTTGACACGACTGTTGCGCGCACGATTTTCCGGATTGTCCGCGAAGCGGCCTCCGTCCTGGAGAAAGAGGACGGGTTTACCGCATCGCTGGCGGAGACGCTGGAGAAGCTGCCGCCCTACCGCATCGGAAAGCACGGTCAGCTGATGGAATGGCACCGGGACTTTGACGAGGCTCTGCCCGATCACCGGCATACCTCCCATCTGCTGTCCATGCATCCCTTCAACGCCATCGATCCGGCGGTGTCGCCGGAACTGGCTGATGCCATCCGCACAACCCTCAATCGCCGTCTGGGAGACAACGCTGAGGATATTGTGTATACCAACTGGGCGGGCGCTCTGCTCATCACCTATTATGCCCGGCTGCTGGATCGGGAAAAGGCCGGGGAGTTTGTGAGACCCATGATCGCCTTTTTGAGCCGGGACAACATGATGATCACCCATCAGGGGCCGACCACCTCGATCACCGGCGGCATTTATGAGCTGGACGGCAACACCGGCTTTACGGCGGCCGTGGCGGAGATGCTGCTGCAGAGCTACGGCGGCGTGCTCCGTATCCTGCCGGCCATTCCCGACAGCTGGAAGACCGGCGCCTTCTCCGGCCTGAGGGCCTACGGCGGCCATGTGGTTTCTGTCAGCTGGAATGAGCAGTCTGTGACCGGCTCGGTCACGGCCGGAACAGACGGGGAGCTTCTTCTCCGCTGCTTTGGAGCAGAGCAGCAGGTGACGGTGAAGGCAGGAGAGCAGGTATCCTTTGCGTTTCGGCGGGCATGATCCCATACGACATACAGACATCCGTTTATCCTGATATTCTGCAGTGCAAAAATCCGCATGTCCGGACTGTATCCGGGCATGCGGATTTCAGCTTGTCGATAAAGTCACTACTGATTGACGATTTGCACAAATAGGCAACTCACTTTCAATCGGTTGCCAAGGCAAAAAAGTTTTACTCGATTTTTTTCAAAAAATCGCGGGCCTGGGCAGAGCCCGGTCGCGGCCCGCAGACCGCGAAATCCTGCTCCTCCGCGCCCGGCGCGGACAATAAATACTAAAAAAGCGCGGCCCGCAGGCCGCAAGACTCCCTTTAGAGACCCCATGCCCGCTTCTAGCGGGCATATGCATTTCTTCCGTTTTGTGCAACTTTTTCCTGTAAGTCTCTTTTTCGACAGCCTAACCGTCCCCCATGCAGCGCACAGGGGACGGTTTCATTTGCCGGTTGATTTACTTGGACAGGTAGTACTCCATCGGATAGGTGGGGTAGGCGATCTCTTCCAGCTGATCCATGGTGACCAGACCGGCGGGAGCGCGCAGCACGGCGGGAATCCGGTTGACGATGGTGGCGCAGGTGTGCTCGACGGTGGCGGGCTTGACCACATGGAACTCGGTGTCGGGTTCGCCGGTGATCTTCCAGTCGCACATATCGCCGTCATCGGGGCCGTAGACCTTGCCGATGCACTGTGTTTCGATGACCGGGCCCTGGAAGGTCTCGGTGGTCACCACAGCGGCCATGCCGATGCAGTTGCCCTTGGGAATGACGGCGCCCAGGGTGGAGGAGTACAGGTCGCTGTCATGGAAG
>JAQXNQ010000161.1 GCA_029098085.1 Oscillospiraceae bacterium | reverse complement strand
CTGTCGCTGCCCATGATGACTGCAACTTTTTTCATCCGAAATACCATCCTTTCAAACAAAAACAGCTGCGAGCCCTTCGCAGCCAGTTCCCCACCCCGGCCCCGCAGAGAGCCTTTTTCCTGTTGTCGGGCGGAAAACGCCGCACAGAAAGGGTGCGGCACCATACAGTTTCATTTTACTGTAAATCGACCTTTTTTGCAATCCTTTTATGAGAAAATTCCCCGGACGAAAGCGGAAGGGTTTTGTGCAAAGTGGCATTACAAAAAATCCGGCGCAGGCAGATTCGCTGTGCGCCGGTGAGATTACGAAGGAAGGCAGGCGGTATTCCGCCCGAAATAAAACTGCAAAAAGAGATCCTTCTTACAGCATATTCTGTCCGTTGACCATCAGCCGGAACCGCAGTCCCAGCTTGTCCGCCGCCCGGCGGCAAAGGAGCATCCGCTCCATAAAAATCTCAAAGTAATCCAGCACCGGGGAGATCCCGGTATCCACGTTGATCCGCAGGACAAACTCGGTCCGGTCTTCGGTGATAAAGGCGGAGGACTTGGTCACGGCGTAGTTGACCCGGTCGTGGATGTCAAAGGACGCGAAATCCTGATTCCGCACCCGGGTGCGGCGGACATCGGTCTTGTCGGCCAGGATCAGCGCCGCCGCCACCGGATTCACCGGGAAGGCGGTGGATTCGTCGTGGTTGCCGATGGCCGAAACCACCACGGCGATCTCGGCAGGATCCATCCCCAGCCTGTCCAGGATACGGAAGGCCATGACTGCCCCGCTCTGGGCGTGGTCGATGCGGTTGACGATGTTGCCGATGTCGTGCATATACCCGGCAATCCGGGCCAGCTCGGCGTCCCGGGCGGGATAATCCAGCTCGGCCAGAATCCGTCCCGCCGTCTCGGACACCTTGCCCACGTGGGCCAGGCTGTGCTCGGTGTAGCCCAGCGCCGCCAGGGATTCGTCCGCCTTTTCGATATAGGTCAGGATCTGGGGATCGTGCTTGATCTGATGAAAGGTTACCATGGCTCCTCCTGTATGCTCGTTTCTGCGTTTTACAGCTCCTGTATGGCCTTCCAGAGCTCCTCGGCCACCTCCGGCTTCACCTTCGCCACCTCGGCCAGCTCCTGGGGCGACGCCTCCTTCAGCCGCTTTTTGGTGCGGAACTCCTTCATCAGAGTCTTGACCTTGGCGTCGCCGATGCCCTTGACTTTTTTCAGGCTGCTCTCGAAATTGACTTTTTTGTGCAGCGTCCGCTGGTAGGAAATGGCGTAGCGGTGCACCTCATCCTGAATGTTGGTCACCAGCGTAAAGGCAGACTTCATCATGGACAGGGCCAGCTCCCCGCTCTCGGTGGTCAGGGCACGGGTCCGGTGGCGATTGTCCTTGACCATGCCGTACAGAGGCACATCGATGCCCATCTCCCGCAGCAGCGGCGCCACCGCGCCCACATGGCCCTTGCCGCCGTCCAGCAGGATCAGATCGGGCAGCCGGGAAAAATGGGGATCCCCGTCCAGATACCGGGTAAACCGCCGGCGCAGCACCTCCCGCATGGAGGCGTAGTCGTCCTGTCCAGCCACCTCTTTGATGGCGAACCGCTTGTAATCCGTCTTCAGCGGACGTCCGTTCTCGAAGACGATCATGCCGCCCACCCGGCCGGTCTCGCCCCAGTTGGAAATATCGTAGGCTTCGATGTAACAGGGGGTGGAGGGCAGCCCCAGCAGCTGGGCCAGCTGCTCCAGCGCCGCCACCTCCCGACCGGTGCGTTTGACCTTCAGAGCCAGCTGCTCGGCAGCGTTGTTCCGGGCCATCTCGCAGAGCTTTTTCCGCTCTCCCCGCTGGGGCACCATGGGGGTCACGGCGTGATCGCTTTCATGGCGGAGAAACTGCTCAAACAGCGCCAGATCCTCCGGCTCCTCGTCCAGCACCACCGCCTTGGGAATGTCGCTGCGGCCGGCGTAGTAGCGGTAGAGAAATTCTTCCCGCAGCTCGGACAGGTCAAACACATCCTCGTAGATGAAATTCTCCTTGTCCACAATCCGGCCCTCCCGGATCTTCAGCACCACGCAACAGGCCATGGCGTTGTTCTGAGAAAAGCCCAGCACGTCCATCTGCCGGTCCTCCCCCAACAGCACCGTCTGGGTGTCGGAAATCCGTTTGATGGCGGCAATCCGGTCCCGCAGCCGGGCCGCCAGCTCAAAATCCAGCTCATCGGCGGCCTTTTCCATCCGGCTCTGCAGCTCGTCCACCGATGTGACGCCGCCGGAGCGGATATACTCCACCGCTTCGTCCAGAATCTCCCGGTATTCTCCCTCGCTGACCCGCCCCTGACAGAGGCCCATGCACTGCTTGATGTGGAAATTCAGACAGGGCCGTCCCTTGCGGAAATCCTGGGGGAATTTTTTGCCGCAGGTGGGCAGCCTGAACACCCGGTTGACCTGCTCCACCGTCTGGCGCACCACAAAGCCGCTCATATACGGCCCCAGCAGCTGTCCGCCGTCCTCCGGCTTCTGCATGACCGCCTCCACCCGGGGATAGGGCTCGTCGGTGATGTGGATATAGTGATAGCCCTTGTCATCCTTCAGCAGGATGTTGTAATGGGGCATATAATGCTTGATCAGACTGCACTCCAGCACCAGCGCCTCAAACTCGCTGCCGGTGACGATATAGTCAAAATCCCAGATCATGCTGACCAGCTTGCGGGTCTTCTCGTTGTGACCGGAATTCTCCCGGAAATAGCTGACCACCCGGTTTTTCAGGGCTTTGGCCTTGCCCACATAGATGATCTCGCCCTGCTTGTTCTTCATCAGGTAGCAGCCCGGCTCCAGCGGCAGGCTGAGCGCCTTTTTCTTCAGTTCTTCAATGGTCAACGCAGTTCCCTCCCCGGCCGGACTCCCATGCAGGATCCGGTTTCTTTTATTATTATATACGAAAATCCGTCTCAGGGCAACCCCGCCCCTGTAAAATCGCCTTTACCGGATTGTCATGGATCTGTCACCGGTTTTTCATCGACTTTTTCCCGGTCGGCTGCTATAATGAAGGTGCATCAGAGAAAAATCTTCCCGGTCTGCAGCTTTTTGCAGGTCTGCTGCGTATTTCTTACAGGAAAAGCAAGCCGATTCCTGACGTTCTGAAGAAGGAGGATGTTCCATGAAGCTCTGTCAAAAAATGCTGCCCCTGCTGCTGGGCCTGATGACTGCACTCTTTCCCCTGCAGGCCCTGGCCGCCGACACCCCGCCCCTCCCTCCCGCAGAGGAGCTGAAACCGGCTCAGACCTACACGGTTTCCTACTCTGACGGCACTGCCGTTGTGACCGCCGCAGACGGCGCCAGCGCCACCTTTGAAGATGTGTTGGCTGTTCACCAGCCGGACGGGATGTACGAAGTCTGGACGCTGGACATCCTCACCAGCGGCTCGGCCTACACCTCTTCCGCCAAAAGCCTGAGCATCGGCCCGGAGAACACCGATGTCTTCAACATCGCCGACGCCCGCTACGCCCTGTACGAATACAACTTTGATTCCCACACCTTCGGAAAAGCCACCGGCGAGGTCATCGACCGGGACACCCTGCTGAAGCAAGGGCTGCAGTTTGGCGACAGTCAGATCCGTCCCGGCATCGGCTGGCGCATTCTGCCCGACGCGGCCGGCGTTCTGCAGGATCTCCCCGGATACTATGCCGCCGCAGTCTCCAACAGCCAGGTGCTGTCCTGCAGCGACCCGACCATCAACGGCGGCTTCTGCATCCGCATCGCCTCCTCACCGGATGACACCCTGATCGCCGATATCGCAGAGGTCGTCGACACTTCCGGCGGCCAGTGGCTCCGCTATACCAACGGCAAGTGGGGCTTCCGTCTGTCCGAGGACATGGAGGGTACGCTGATCAGCTGGAAGAAAATCGGCGGCAAATGGTACTATTTTAACTATGTGGATCAAAATAAAAACGAAGCCGTCACCGGCTGGAAACGGCTCAGCGGCAGAGAAGGCGGCTGGTACTGGTTTGACCAAAACTGCGCCATGCAGACCGGCTGGCAGCAGATCGACGGGGACTGGTACTTCTTCTCGGGCGGCGGCCGGATGCAGACCGGATGGCTCTTAAACGGCGGCGACTGGTATTATCTCACCGGCTCCGGCGCCATGAAAACCGGCTGGCAGAAGTCCGGCGGCAGGTGGTATTATCTCGGCGAGGACGGCCGGATGCTGAAAAGCTGCACGGTGGATGGCTATACGCTGGATGAAAACGGCGCATGGATCTCCTGAAAAACAGAAAAGCCTTTCGGAAACCGGAATGGTCTCCGAAAGGCTTTTTTCATCGGAATGCTTATTCAGCAAAAGCAGAATCAACCAGCTTCACGAGGCTGTCCACGGCAGCCTGCTCATCAGCGCCGTCAGCGATGATGCGGATGGTGGTGCCGCCTACGATGCCCAGAGACAGAACGCCCAGCAGAGACTTGGCGTTGACGCGGCGCTCTTCCTTCTCAACCCAGACGGAAGACTTGAACTCGTTGGCCTTCTGAATGAAGAAGGTAGCAGGACGGGCATGGAGACCAACCTGATTTTTAACGGTGACATCTTTTAAGTACATACGATACTCTCCTATTTCGCAGTGGGTTTGAATACTTTGATCCGGTAAAGCCTTGACTTGTTGCACTTATTATATCCAGAATAACCCGACTCGTCAATGTGTATTCTGCCGAAAAGCGAGGTTTTCCGCGAATTTCGTTGAACAAATCGAAATGTGAATAATAGTTTTCCACATCCTTGTGCATCATTCACAGTTTTATTTTTTCCAAATTGGGCAGGTGTCTGCACAAAAAGTTCATTTGAGCAAGTCCGGACGTTTTCTCGCCGTACGTTCCAGAGACTGTGCCCGACGCCACTGTTCAATTCTGGCATGATGCCCAGAAAGGAGAACATCCGGCACGGCATCTCCCTCCCACACCTCGGGGCGGGTATACTGAGGATACTCCAGCAGTCCGTTCATATGGCTTTCGTTTTCAAAGCATTCGCTGGCAGGCAGGACGCCGTCACAGAGCCGGGCCACCGCGTCCACCACCACCAGCGCTGCCAGCTCGCCGCCGGTGAGCACATAGTCCCCGATGGAAAGCTCTTCATCCACAATGCGGGTGAGAATCCGCTCATCCACCCCCTCATAATGGCCGCAGAGCAGCAGCAGATGGGGATACTCCCGCAGGGACAGCGCCTTCTGCTGGGTCAGGGTTTTGCCCTGAGGGGACATGTAGATCACATGGGGCAGGGACTGGCTCTGCCGGATGATGTCCAGATAGCAGCGGTAGATGGGCTCCGGCTGCATGACCATCCCCTTTCCGCCGCCATAGGGGGAATCGTCCACCCGGTGATGTTTGGGATCGGGGGAATAGTCCCGGATGTTGTGGCAGAACAGCTGGATTTTGCCGGCCTTCCGGGCCCTGCCCACGATGCTGGTGTCCAGCACCGTCTCACACATCTCGGGGAACAGGGTCGCAATGTCAATTCTCATCGTCAAAAAGTCCCTCCAGCGGCCGGATGATCATGACGCCCCGCTCCAGGTCGGTTTTCACCACCACCTGGGGAATCGCGGGGATATAGTAGGTTTTGCCGCTGGCAAAGCGGATGTGATACACATCGTTGGCGCCCGTTTCCGACACATCGGTCAGGGTGCCGTAGACCTTTTCGGGATCATCGGCGTCGATGACCTGCAGGCCGATCAGATCGGCGATGAAATAGGTTCCCTCCGGCAGCTCCACCTGAGAGCGGTCGATATACAGAATCTTGCCCACCTGCTTCTGAGCTTCTTCAGGGGTATTGATGCCCTGCAGCTTCAGAATGACGATATTTTTATGGGGACGGGCAGACTCCACCTCCAGCCACTCACCATCCAGGCACAGCTCATCAAACTCCGCCAGAAAATCCGGGGAATCGCACCAGGGCTGCACCCGCATTTCTCCCTTCAGGGCATGAATGGCAACAATTTTTCCGATCTCCAGTAATCCCTTTTCCATACTCTTCCTCTGCTTTCCATACAGGATATGCGCCGCCGGACATTCTGTGACGGCGCGCAGTGCCGCAGCCTTATTGTACCACGAAGCGGCCTGCATCGTCAACCGCTGCGGATCAGCTATCCGTTTCTCTGCCGCAGACGGCCCGGTAATCGCACCATTTACAGGGATCCCTGTCCCCGCTCTTCTGCGGCGCAGGCGCCACATGACCGCTGAGCAGCTCTCTTGTCATGCGGCACACCAGCTCCTCCGCCTCCTGCCGCAGAGCAGCAATCTCCTCCGCGGACTGCATCACCTTGCCGCTGAGGCTGTTCTTAGTCTGGTAAACCGGCAGAAAGCGTCCTCCCAGCCCCGGCTCCATGGCCTCCAGCACCCGGTCGTTGCTGAGCAGCAAACCGCTCATCCGGTACCCGGAAAGAGGATCGCCCTGCTGCCCCCGGTTCAGCTTCGGTTCGGCCGGATGGGCGGGCATATAGAGAATTCCCGCCGGCTGCACGTCCCGGTATTTACCCGAAGACTGCCAGACGGCAAACAGATAAAGCAGCATCTGAAGGTTCAGCCCCTGATGAACCTCCTCCAGCTTAAACTCCTTTTTGCCGGATTTGTAGTCCACCACCCGGACATAGCGCACTCCGTCCAGCTCGGCCCAGTCCACCCGGTCGATCTTGCCGCCCACCTCAACGGGACCGGCCTCGGTTTCGATCCGCAGCGGCTGCACGGCGCCGCCCCGGGCGATGCTCTCCTCCAGGCCCGCCACCCGAAATTCGGTCTGGGAAAGCTCAGCCTGCAGCACCCGCAGGATCTTCAGCAGGGTCTCCCGCAGGCGGTCGTAGTAATAGAGAAAACGGGAGGATTTATCCGCCCTGCCGCCCATGACCGACAGCAGGTATTCCGCCAGATGCCGTTCGGTCAGCTGCTCAAGCCGCTGCTCCGGCATGGTCAGAAAATCCGGTTCCCGCAGCATCCGCTCCAGCAGCCAGTGGATGGCATTGCCCCGGGAAAGGGGCGTCAGATCCGCTTTGGTCCTGGGCTTCAGCTTCAGGCCGTACCGGCAGAAATAAGCAAAGGGACAGCTGTAGAACCGCTCAATCTGAGACGGAGACAACTGCAGGGGATGACTGCCCGGCTGCCGGCCCGTCACCAGAAACCGCAGCCCCGGTTCCAGCCGGATCAGGGCATAGGAACGCTCCGACAGCTCTGTACGGCCCATAAACAGCTTCCGGGAAAGGGACGAATCCTCCAGCAGCAGTCTCCCCAGCCGGGAAGCCTCCTCCAGCCGCTGCACCCGGGGCGCATAAAGAGGATCTTCGGTCAGCACCGCCCGCAGAGACGCGCTGAAACCATCGCCATTCCCTTCCCGGCAGCGGGCATACTGCAGAAAGCCGGTGGACAGGCTCTGACAGAAATCCAACGGATCCATCTGCTGACGGGCCCGCACCGGGCTGCCCGGGAAGATGCCGCGAAAGCCAGTGATCAGCTCGGAGGGAGCCTGCAGTTTGCCTGCCACATCGCCCATGGCATAGGAAAGGTACAGCCGTTCGGACGGAATGCTGACCGTCTGCCAGGCCACAAAGCGCTCGTCCGCCAGCCTCTGCTCGCTGAGATTGTCCAGCCAGAGTCCTTCCTCCCGCAGAGCCTTCCGCTCCCGGTCGGTGAAGACGCCGCCCTGCCCGGGTACCAGTGGAAAGACCTGCTCCTCGGCGCCGACGGCAAAGAGCACCTTCTTCTCACCCGTGCGTACCCGCTCGGCGCTGCCCATCAGCACGCTGTCCAGGGTCTGGGGACGACTTGCCAGTCGGCAGCTGCAGGCGGAAAGGGTCAGCAGTTCCCTGAACTCCCGCAGGGTCATTTCGCTTTCGCCTTCGCTTCTGCGCAGGCTGCTGATCCGGGCAGCCGCATCCAGAAAGCCGCCCAGCGCCTCCCAGGCCCGGCGCTCGTTTTCCGCATCGGTCTCCCTGCCCCCTTCCAGCAGCAGGCGGATTCGCTCCTCCACCTGTCCGGGAACCCCCAGACCGCAGAGCGCGTCCCAGAGCGCCTCGGGCAGAGAACCCCGCTCCCGGATCCCGCTGCGCAGACTGTCTGCCGCCGAAACCGCCAGCTGCCGCAGCTTTTCCGCCCATTCCAGCAGCTCCTGCTCCCGCAGGCCCATGGGCGCCGAAGTGAAGCCCCGGGGATCCTGGCAGAAGGGCTGGCGCAGCTGAGCGCCGGTCACCCCCCAGACATAGGTATACTCCTCAAAGGCGGCGATTTCCTCGGTGGTCAGGTTCAGCAGACCGCACTTGAAGAAGGCCAGCACCTCCTCCCGGGGCAGGTCGCCCGCCGTCATGGCGCAGTACCGCCGCACAAAGCGGATCAAAGGCATGGTGTCCGCCGTTTCTCCGCCGTCATGGAACCAGGGGATGCCGTAGCGGTCAAAGGCCGCCTCCAGCGCCGCCGCCCGCTGATCCATGTCCCGTCCGATGACCGCCATATCGCTGTAGCGGTATCCCTGCCGGGTCAGCTGACAGATCTGCGCCGCCACATACTCCGCCTCGTCAAAGGAATTCGGCAGGGCTGCGCAAAAGACCCCGTCGTTCACTCCGCCAAAGGGCTCCGGAACCGGGCGCAGCACCTGGGAAGTGTAGTGACAGATGGCCGCCGACGCAAACCGCCGGGGCTTCTCCATCCACTGAGTGGGCGCCACAGGACAGTTTTCCCGGGCAGCCAGCGCCCGCAGCCGACGGCCGGTTTCCTGTACGCCGTCAAACAGGCCGATGGTGGGCTCCTGTGTCATGCAGAGGGTCACCGTCACCTCCCCATCCCGCAGCGCCAGCCGGATGATCTCCATCTGCCGGGCCGTAAAGCTTTTGAAGCCGTCCAGATAGAGCTGTCTGCCGGCAAAATACCGATACTCCGCGATTTTCTCCGCTGCCCGCTCCAGACGATCGGACGGATCCAGAAAGCTACGGGCCAGCAGGGCGTCATAGCTTTCCAGCACCAGCGCCAGATCGCTGAGCTTGTCCTGCAGGCTGCCGCTTTCGCAGGCTGCAGCGGTCTCCTCCAGCATGGCAGGCGTCACAGCCGCCCGCTTCAGCTCCTCCGCTGTCTGCAGCATTTCGCTCACAAAATCCGGACGGCCTGCGCTTTTGCCATACAGATTCAGGGCAGGACGGCAGCTTTTCAGCGCCTCCCGCATCAGCAGCAGCTTGACGGTATCGTCAGCCCATTCTCCGGCCAGACCGCCGTACAGCCGGGCGATTTCCTCCCCCAGCCGGTCAAAGCTCAGCACCTGCACCTTCTCCGACAGGGCGGGGCCCAGCTTCATCCAGTACTCCCGCTCCGCCTCAAAGGAAAACTGCTCCGGAACCAGCAGCAGCACCTCCCGGTTCTGCCGGGCCAGC
>JAQXNQ010000160.1 GCA_029098085.1 Oscillospiraceae bacterium | reverse complement strand
AAAACGCGCGGCCCGTTGCTGAAGGCCGGCGGCCGTCTGCCGCTGCAGGGTGTGTTTCGGACAAAAATCCCGCGTTTTCTATTTTATTGTACCAGCTTTGCTGCGGAGCGTCAACGGCGGAAGACCGGGAATTTTTTGGATATTCTGTAAAAGATATGGCTTTAAAACGCAAAATGCTCCCTGATGGAACCTCATCCCCAGAGAGCGTTTTTGCAGAAGATTTCAGCAGCCCTCCGCACCGTGTTCCAGTCCGTGAGCTCTGCCGATCAGGGCACTGATTTTTTCATCCAGCGCCATCAGCCGAGAAGAGTCCAGCGGCTCTCCCTGCTTCACGGCATCGGCGATCTCTCTGCGTAAGCGGCGGATCCTCCGCCAACAGCATTCCACCTGGTACATTCTGATCCAACTGTAATTCTTCTCCATGTTGATGTCCATTCCTTTCCTGGTCGTAAGGCGTGAGGTAATGTTGGAAAATGCAGGTTCTTCGGCTTTTGTGTCCGACGAAGCCATTATAGCATGCCCGCCGGGGGATTCCTGCCGAATGCTGTCGAAGGAAAAATTTATTTGTGACAATGTCTCGGAAATTATGTGACGGCACATGACATTTGTTTGTAAAATCTCAAAGGCTCTCCAAAGCGGGGAGCCTTTGAGAAAGGGTTATTCCGGATCCAGCACAACGATTTTATAGCAGTGCCAGTGGGTGTCATAGGGCTCGTAGATCACACTGTCACTGACCGTCGCTTTGATCTGCTGGCCGGCCTTCAGGTCAGCTGCCGTGAGCTTTTTGCCGTTTTGAGTGCGAAATTTGGTCTCGTCCTGCAGAAGCACACCGACGGCCTCAGTGCTCGGATAGGTGATTCCTTTTCGGATTACCTTACTTTTGGTAGCATCCAGGGCGGTTACTGTACCATCATCCCGAACATAAACTTTATCGATGACGCCGTAAAACACCTGTTTTTCAGCTGGCACGTTCCTGAACCAGTACCAATAGTATCCGCCCGCGCCGACCGCCCCTGCAAAGACAAGGAAGGCCAGAATGCCGAAAACCAGCCGTCGTCTGGATTTTTTCATGAAGATCATCCTTCAGCATCTGTGGCGCTTTCATCCAGTATAACAACTTTGTAACAACGCCAGTAAAAGCTGTAAACCGGAGGAGGGCCATTGTATGTAACCATGTCCACCGTTGTCAACCGAACAGTTTGACCAATCCTCAAATCGGCCGCCGTGATCTTTTTTCCTCTCTGGGTACGAAATTTGGTGTCGTCTTGAAACAGTGCCGTAAGTATCACAGGGTTTCCATGCATATCTGTCGCATCGACCACTGTAAAAGTAATAGAGGAAATTTTCCCCTTTTTTACTCCGTCAAGCCCAACGCCAATTTCCTCAATGACCGCATCAAACGTCGTTTTTCCATAAGGATACCGGTTTTTCCAGTAAATTACCCCGCAGGTCACGCCCACGGCCAGCGCAACAACAAAGGCGATGATAGCGACCAGCAGGCGTCTGGATTTTTTCATACTGCATCACCTGTATGTCATAAACAACTCGTACATTTCCTTTGTGATCCGGGTTGCGAGGGTATAGGCGGCAGGGTACGAAGAACCATCCGTACCCACGGCTGATCCGTTGGTCAGGATGCCGATGGCCGTGTAACCCGTATCCCCATAATACGCAAACACCGGGCCGCCGCTGTTGCCTTCGGTGGCATCCCAGTCGCCCTTGAGAATGCCGCCTCTGGATTCCCGGATGCAGCCGGTTCCCACAAACATATACCGGTTGTCCGACTGTCCGGCCGTGGTGGCCGCACTGGGGTAGCCGGTGTTGTACACCGCTGTACCCCTGTAGGATGCCCGCTGCCAGCGCAGCCCCAGCCAGCCGGTCTCCTTGCCCAGGGGAGCGCGCAGCTTCACCACGGCCCAGTCCTCCACCACGTTTCCCGTGGCCGGATACCGGGGCGATACCAAAATCTCCGCCGACCGGGCACTCCCATAGGGATGAATCGGGCCGTCCTTGGCCGGAATCACCGAAACGGTTTCCGCTCTGCCGACGCCGGATTCATACACGCAGTGCGCAGCGGTCACCAGAGCGGACGGGCCGATCATAAAACCGGAACCGATCTTATAGGTGCCGTTGGAAAAATCCGCCCGCAGATACACCGTACTCTTATAGGGCTCTGAGGCAGTGGAATGTACACGGGTGCGGCGATCCGCATCAATAACAGCCATACAAAGGCCTCCCATCCAAAACCGCTTTGTCCGCAGGCATCCCGGAAGACAGCGGAACTGGAGCCGTCTTTTGCTGTCACAGGGCAGCTTTCGACTATATTGTACTAAACGCTCAACATGAAAGTCAAGATTTGCCTCAAAAAATGTCTGTTTTCAGGATCAAATTTTCTTTCAGGAAGAACAAACTCCGCTTCCTGCAAAAGAAAGCCGTCCGAAATTGGTCTTTTTCCCGAAATTGGTCAAAACCTGTTGCACGGTAAACTATTTTCTGGTATAATATGCCTGTCCGATTTTCGGATCTACTACAGTAAAGGAGGAAGTTTCATGAAAAATATTCGCTTTGTTCGTCTGTCCGTGCGTTTCCGGGAGGTTTTCGTTTTCTGAGCGACTTCCAAATTTACAAGGAGTAATGTATGCTTAAAAAGTTCATTCAGTATTACAAACCGCAGATGGGACTTTTCCTTGCGGACATGTTCTGCGCCCTGATTGTGGCCGTCTGCGACCTGTTCTACCCCACCATCACCCAGAACATCATCAACGACTATGTGCCCAATCAGAACCTTCGGCTGCTGCTGATCTGGGCGGGTGTCCTGCTGGGCATCTACCTGCTGAAGGCGGGGCTCAACTATTTCATCCAGTATTACGGCCACATCGTCGGTGTGCGGATGCAGGCCAACATGCGCCGGGATCTGTTCCAGCGGCTGCAGAAGCTGCCCTTCTCCTTCTTTGACGAGCACAAGACCGGCTCCATCATGTCCCGGATCTTCAACGACCTGCAGGACATCTCGGAGTTCGCCCATCACGGCCCGGAGGATCTGTTCCTGTCGCTGGTCATGCTGATCGGCTCCTTCATCATGCTGGCCCGGATCGACCTGATCCTGACGCTGATCATCTTCGCCATCGTACCCTTCATCGTCCTGTTCGCGGCCAGGCTGCGCCGCTGGATGAGCGAAACCTTCACCCGCAACCGGGTGGAAATCGCCGAGGTCAACGCCAACATCGAAAACGCCATTTCCGGCATCCGGGTCTCCCGCTCCTACACCAGCGGCGACCACGAGACCGAGAAGTTCGACTATTACAACGGCCGCTATCAGGCGGCCCGGGCCGAATCCTACCGGGCCATGGGCGTCTTTTTCTCAGGCATGACCCTGTTCACCGACATCATGTATCTGGTGGTGCTGGTGGCGGGCGGTCTGTTCTTCTTCAACGGAAGAATCAACGTGGGCCAGTTCGCGGCGTATCTGCTCTACATCTCCATGTTCCTCAAGCCCATCAACAAGCTGGTCGGCTTCTATGAGCAGCTGCAGAACGGTATGACCGGCTTTGTCCGGTTCCAGGAGATCATGGCCGTTTCGGAGGAGCCGGAATCCCCCGACGCCTCCGAGCTGAAGGATGTGAAAGGCTCCATTGATTTTGACCATGTGAGCTTCAGCTACGAAACCGGCGGCGACAAGCCGGAAAATCTGGTCATTCAGGATCTGTCGCTGCACATCGATCCCGGCAAGACCGTAGCGCTGGTGGGCCCCTCCGGCGGCGGCAAGACCACTCTCTGCCATCTGATTCCCCGGTTCTATGAGGTCAGCGCCGGCTGCATCCGCATCGACGGGCAGGACATCACCACCCTGACCCGGAACAGCCTCCGCCGCAGCATCGGCATGGTGGCGCAGGACGTCTTCCTCTTCACCGGCACCATCAAGGAAAACATCGCCTACGGCAATCTGGACGCCACCGATGAGCAGATCGTCGAGGCGGCCAAAAAGGCCAATATCCACGACTACATCATGACTCTGCCCGACGGCTACGACACCTACATCGGCGAGCGGGGCGTCAAGCTCTCCGGCGGCCAGAAGCAGCGGGTCTCCATCGCCCGGGTCTTCCTGAAGGATCCCTCCATCCTGATTCTGGACGAGGCCACCTCCGCTCTGGACAACGCCACCGAGATGCTGATTCAGGAGGCGCTGGAGAAGCTCAGCGAGGGCCGCACCTCCATCGTCGTCGCCCACCGGCTCTCCACCATCAAGAATGCCGACGAGATCATCGTCCTTACCGACGAGGGCATTCAGGAGCGTGGCACCCACGACGAGCTGCTGGCGAAGAACGGAATCTATGCCGGACTGTATCAGTACCAGTTCCGGGAAGCGGGAAGAATGTAAAGCGGGGCTGTACCCCTTAAGTGAAAGCAAAAACCGGCGGGCTGTTTTGAACCAGCCCGCCGGTTTTCCATATCTCTCATCTCTCCGCTCTCATCTCCCTCCGGTAGCGGGCCGGGGGAACACCCTCCCGGGCGGTGAAAAAGGCGGTGAAATGATTCCGGTCACAGAAGCTGAGCCGGGAGGCGATATCCTCCAGCGACAGGGCGGTGTTCCGCAGCAGAGAACGGGCGATATCCAGCCGCACCGACTGATAATACTGGTACGGCGTGCAGCCCAGCTTTTCCCGGAAGGAGCGATTGAGGGTAGCGGCGGACACCCCCAGCGACCGGGCCAGAGCCTCCACCGAAAAGGGCGCCTGGATGCTGTTGAGGATCTGCTGTTCTATCTGCTTTTCAAAGCTTTGGGGCGGAGCGGCGCTCTGGGGGCGGAAGGCATCCCGGATGCTGAGCAGAATCCGGTGGCAGAGCAGGGGGATCTCGCTGGAGCCGCCCTCCTCCCCGGCCAGCTCCATCATGCGGCGGATGGGCTGTTCACAGCTGCAGGCGGCCAGAATGGGAAAGGGCTCGGAAAAGTACAGCGGGATCAGCAGCTCGGGCAAAGCGCCCTCCAGATTGACCCAGACCATGGACGGAGGATTCTCCCCGGCATAAATCCGGTAGGCCAGCCGGGAAGGCAGCACAAAGCTGTCCCCCTGCAGAGCCGACACCCGCCGCCCGCCGCTCTCCAGCCAGAGGCTGCCGGACAGCAGCGACGCCAGCACGATGGTGGAGCTTCCCTCCCGCTGGATCATGTAGCTGGGGTCGGGCTGCAGCAGCCCGGCGGCCTTGACCCGGCAGCTTTCGTCCTGCCGACTGCGGATGGTGACAAAGCGTTCGTTGTAGATGGGCACGGCTCCCCTCTCCCTTCAGGTCATCTTTCTTTCAGTATAGCGAACAGAAGGAAAAGCTGCAAGTTTTTTATATAAAATCCCGCTGATCTTATATAGATTTTCCTCTTCTCCTCTCGTATAATGAAACTGAAAACCCTTGTTTGCAGGAGGATGATCCAGATGAGAACCTATCAAAACGCAGGCGCCGTTTCCTTCCCCCTGGGCGGCATCGGCACCGGCAGCGTGGGCCTTTCGGGGGACGGAAGACTGATCGACTGGGAGCTGTTCGGACGGCCCAACCGGATGACCATCAACGGCTTTACCCACTTCGCCATCCGGGCGGAGGGCGACGGCGTCCCGGCGGACTGCCGGGTGCTGCAGGGCGACACCACCGGCGATTTCATGGGCGGACTTCACCGGGGCAACCACTCCTGGGGCTACGGTCACGGCCCCAACCGGGCCACCATGGCGGGCTTCCGGCATTTCCGCCAGACGGCCATGGAGGGCTTCTATCCGGTGGGACAGGTGACCTATGAGGACGAAACCTTCCCCGGCGAGGTGAAGCTGAAAGCCTTCAACCCTTTCATTCCCCTCAATGATAAGGACAGCAGCATCCCCGCCGCCTTCTTTACCTTTGAGGTGAAAAACCCCACCGACCGACCCATGCGGTACCTGCTGGCCTTTTCCTGCGGCAATCCCATGGAGGAGCAGCTGGTCAACCGGGGCTTCCGGCAGGGCAGCCGCACCGGCGTGCAGATGACCAGCGCTGCCTTCGACGCCGACAGTCCCAAATATGGCGAAGCAGTCATCGCCACCGACTGTCCCGATGCCTTTTACCAGGAATCCTGGTACCGGGGCGGCTGGTTTGACGAGGTGACCACCTTCTGGCGGGAGCTTTCTTCCGGTCAGCTGCGGCAGCGCTCCTACCCCGATCCAAGGCCCAACGGCGCCGAAATCTGCACGCTGGCCGTGCCGGTGGCGCTGCAGCCGGGCGAAACCGGACAGGTTCGCATGCTGCTCAGCTGGTACATGCCCAACATGGAGAAGTACTGGGATGAGAAAAAACCGGTCTGGAAACACTACTACGCCTCCCTCTTTTCCTCCGCCCGACAGGCGGCGGACTACTGCCTGGACAACTGGACCCGGCTGGAGGAAGAGACGCTCCGGTTCCGGGACGCCCTGGCCTCCTCCACCCTCCCCGAGCCCATGCTGGACGCGGTGCAGGGCAATCTGGCCATTCTAAAAAGCTCTACCTGCCTGCGGCTGCCCAACGGCAGCTTCTACGGCTGGGAGGGCGTGAGCCGGTACGGCGGCAGCTGCGAGGGCAGCTGTACCCATGTCTGGAACTACGCCTACGCCCTGCCCTTCCTGTTCCCGGCGCTGGAGCGCTCGATGCGGGAGCTGGACTACACCTATAACTACAGCGACGCCGGCAAGATGTCCTTCCGGCTGCAGCTGCCGGTGGGCTCGCCGCCCGATCCCTTCCGGGCCTGCGTGGACGGGCAGATGGGCGGCATCATGAAAATGTACCGGGAATGGAAGCTGTCGGGGGACGACGGCTTCCTCCGCCG
>JAQXNQ010000159.1 GCA_029098085.1 Oscillospiraceae bacterium | reverse complement strand
CACGACCGGGTCAACTACGCCGTGACCAAGTCCTCCGCCTTTATCACCGAAGACCGGACCGAGTTTGTCCTGCGGATCAACGTGGATACCGAAATCTCCCCGGTGCTGGATTACTTTGAGATTTTTATGGAGCGGATGCTGCTCTGCCGGAGAGCGTCGGACAAGCTGGGGCTGCGGTTCCGGCTGGTGGTCAACGGACAGAATATGCTGTAAAAAGGGCGTCTTTTGACAGTTCCATTTTGGGCGGAGTACCGCCAGATTTTCCTCATAGTCTCACCGGCGCACAGCAAATCTGCCTGCGCCGTACTTTTTGTAATGCCACTTTGCACAAAACCCTTCCGCTTTCGTCCGGGGAATTTTCTCATAAAAGGATTGCAAAAAAGGTCGATTTACAGTAAAATGAGACTGTATGGTGCCGCACCCTTTCCGTGCGGCGTTTCCCGCCTGATATCAGGAAAAAGGCTCCCTGCGGGGCCGGGGCGTGGAACTGGCTGCGAAGGGCTCGCAGCTGTTTTTGTTTGAAAGGATGGTATTTCGGATGAAAAAAGTTGCAGTCATCATGGGCAGCGACAGCGACTGGGGCGTTGTGAAGAACGCGGTGCTCACCCTGAAGCAGTACGGCGTTCCCTGCGAGACCCATGTCATGTCCGCCCACAGAACCCCTGAGGCAGCCCATCAGTTCGCGGCCTCCGCCAGAGACAACGGCTTCGGCGTCATCATCGCCGCCGCCGGTATGGCCGCCCATCTGGCCGGTGTGCTGGCCGCCGCCACCACCCTGCCGGTCATCGGCATTCCCATCCGCTCGGCGGGACTGGGCGGGCTGGACGCTCTGCTGGCAACGGTGCAGATGCCCTCCGGCATTCCGGTCGCCACGGTCGCCGTGGACGGCGCCGCCAATGCCGCCAATCTGGCCGTGCAGATTCTGGCCCTCTCCGACGATGAGCTGGCGCAGAAGCTGCTGGCCAAGAAGGAAGAGATGAAGGCCGGTGTGGCCAAAAAGGACGAAAAGCTGCAGGCCGAGGCAGCCGCCCTGTAAGTTCACCTGTTCCCGGAGGATTCCGGTATCTATTATCCGACTATTTTGAAAGGAATGTGTTCTCATGGAAAAGAAAGAACTGCTTTATGAAGGCAAAGCCAAGAAAGTTTACGCCACCGACGATCCGGGTCTGGTCATTGTGGACTATACCGACAATGCCACCGCGCTCAACGGCCTGAAGAAGGGCACCATCGCGGGCAAGGGCAGCATCAACAACCGCATGAGCAACCACATGATGCGGCTGCTGGAGAAGAAGGGCATCCCCACCCAGCTGGTGGAGGAGCTCTCCGATCGGGAGACCCTGGTCAAGAAGGTCAAGATCGTTCCCCTGGAGGTCATCGTCCGCAACATCGCTGCCGGTTCCTTCTCCAAGCGGTACGGCGTCGAGGAGGGCACCGAGCTGGCCATCAGCACCATCGAGTTTTCCTACAAAAACGACGATCTGGGCGATCCTCTGATCAACGATTATCACGCCCTGGCTCTGGGCCTTTGCACCCCCGAGGAGCTGGACACCATCAAGAAGTACGCTTTCGCCGTCAACGACATGATGAAGGAATACCTGCTGCCCCTGGGCATCATTCTGGTGGACTTCAAGCTGGAGTTCGGCAAGCTGCCCGACGGCACCATCATCCTGGCTGACGAGATCTCTCCCGATACCTGCCGCTTCTGGGACAGCAAGACCCATGCCCATCTGGACAAGGACCTGTTCCGCCGGGATCTGGGCGGCGCCGAGGACGCCTACCAGGAAGTGATGAAGCGCCTGATGGGCGAATAAGCCTCCCACACCGACAGGTTTCATAAAACCGGAAAGGGCAACACCTATGAGCAAGAGTTTTAGCGATAGTTACAAAGCGGCCGGCGTCGACGTGACCGCCGGCTACAGAGCCGTTGAGCTGATGAAGGAGCATGTGAAAAAGACCATGACCTCCGCGGTTCTCACCGGCCTGGGCGGCTTCGGCGGCCTTCTGGAGCTGGATCTCACCGGCATCGAGAAGCCGGTGCTGGTTTCCGGCACCGACGGCGTGGGCACCAAGCTCAAGCTGGCCTTCCTGATGGACAAGCATGACACCGTGGGCATCGACTGCGTGGCCATGTGCGTCAACGACATCATCTGCTGCGGCGCAAAGCCTCTGTTCTTCCTGGACTATGTGGCTGTGGGCAAGAATATCCCCGAGAAGGTGGCCACCATCGTCTCCGGCGTGGCCGAGGGCTGCATCCAGGCGGGCTGCGCTCTGGTCGGCGGTGAGACCGCCGAAATGCCCGGCTTCTATCCCGTGGACGAATACGACCTGGCCGGTTTCTCTGTGGGCGTGGTGGACAAGGCCAAAATCCTGGACAAGGAGACCCAGCAGCCCGGCGATGTGCTGATCGCCCTGCCCTCCAGCGGCGTCCATTCCAACGGCTTCTCTCTGGTCCGCAAGATCTTCAATGTGGAGTCCGCCGATCTAAATGCCTATGTGGAGGATCTGGGCACCTCTCTGGGGACGGCTCTGCTGACCCCCACCCGGATCTATGTGAAGCCCATGCTGAGCCTGTTTGAGAAGGTTCAGGTCAAGTCGGTCTCCCACATCACCGGCGGCGGCTTCTACGAAAATATTCCCCGCTCCCTGAAGGCGGGCCTGTCTGCGAAGATCGCCCTGGACGATGTGCGGGTGCTGCCCATCTTCAAGCTCATCGAGCGGGTCGGCAAGGTTCCCCAGCGGGATATGTTCAACACCTTCAACATGGGCGTCGGCATGGTGGCCTGTGTGGCGAAGGAAGACGCACAGCTGGCTCTCGAAACTCTGAAGGCTGCCGGTGAGGACGCCTACATTCTGGGCGAGCTGGTGGAGAGCGAC
Source organism: Oscillospiraceae bacterium (assembly GCA_029098085.1). Taxonomy (GTDB): domain Bacteria; phylum Bacillota; class Clostridia; order Oscillospirales; family Ruminococcaceae; genus Faecivivens. Next base: position 2,326 of record JAQXNQ010000159.1, on the reverse strand, counting down.
GAGGGCGTCATCCTGTACTGAGCCTGACGCTTTGATGAAATCCCAAGGGAGGACGCTGCTTTGAAAAATATCGTTGTGCTGGTCTCCGGCGGCGGAACCAATCTGCAGGCTCTGATCGACGCCCAGAAGCGGGGCGAGATCAAAAACGGCCGGATCTCCTGCGTCATTTCCTCCAAGGAGGGCGCCTATGCCCTGGAGCGGGCCGCTCAAAACGGCATCCCCACCCGGGTGATCCCCAAAAAGGGATGCCCTGATCGGGGAGAGTATTCTCAGCGGATTCTGGACGCGCTGCGGGAGGAGCAGGCGGATCTGGTGATCCTGGCCGGCTTCATGATCATTCTGGATGAGCGGGTGGCCAGAGCCTATCCCAACCAGATCATGAATGTCCACCCCGCCCTGATTCCCTCCTTCTGCGGCCCCGGCTTCTACGGGCTGCATGTGCATGAGGCGGTGCTGGCTTCCGGCGTCAAGCTCACCGGCGCCACGGTGCACTTTGTCAATGAGGTCTGCGACGGAGGGCCCATCATCCTGCAGGGCGCTGTGCCGGTGAAAAACGGCGACACCCCCGAAATCCTGCAGCGGCGGGTCATGGAGGAGGCGGAGTGGAAGCTCCTGCCCAAGGCGGCCTCGCTGTTCTGTGAAGGAAAGATCACTGTGGAAAACGGCATTGCCCGGGTGGAGGATTAACCCCCGGGGCTTTTGACGGGCTTTCAGCGGTCTGGTATACTGTATTGCAGCCTTCGTGCGACTGACGGATTTTGTGGAGCGTACCACATGGAACACGAAAGGTTTTTTGCCGACCGTCTGGGCAGCCCTGTATTCGGGCTGCCCGTTTTTATTTGTCATCGATGAGGTATCCGTAAGATGCCTGTTCACTTAACCAATCCCAAAGGAGGATCTTTACATGATCGATCTCGCCAAAGACCTGAAGGAAAACACCTACCCCGGCCGGGGCATCGTCATCGGCAAAAGCCCTGACGGCAAGCACGCCGTCATCGGCTATTTCATCATGGGCCGCAGCGAAAACAGCCGCAACCGGGTCTTCGTCAAGGAGCCGGACGGCATCCGCACCGAGGCTCATGATCCCTCCAAAATGGTGGATCCCAGCCTGATCATCTATCATCCCGTCCGCCGGGTGGGCGATGTGACCGTTGTGACCAACGGCGACCAGACCGATACCGTGGCCGATGTGCTGAAGGCCGGCGAGCACGGCGCCGCCACCGCCTTCGAGCGGGCGCTGCGCACCCGCACCTTTGAACCGGACGGCCCCAACTGGACCCCCCGCATCTCCGGCATGGTGGAGAAAAACGGCGACTACCGCCTCTCCATCCTCAAGAGCGCTGATGGCGACGACAGCTCGGTGCAGCGGTTCTTCTTCGAGTACACCGATGAGCGTCCCGGCGTGGTGCATTTCATCCATACCTACGAGCACGACGGCAGCCCCATTCCCTCCTTCCGCGGTGAGCCCAAGACAGCGGTCATTACCTCCGCCTGCGTCAACTGCTTTACCAAGCTGCTGTGGGAAAACCTGAATCCCGACAACAAGGTTTCGCTGTACACCTGCTTCATCGATCTGGAGACCGGCGAAATCGAAGAGCGGATCCTCAACAAAAACCTGGGCGACTGAGCGCCTCTGAAAGGAGTCATATCATGAGAGAACTGGAACTGAAATACGGCTGCAACCCCAATCAGAAACCCGCCAGAATCTTTATGCAGGAGGGCGAGCTGCCCATCGAAGTGCTGAACGGCAAGCCCGGCTACATCAACTTTCTGGACGCCTTCAACAGCTGGCAGCTGGTTAAGGAGCTGAAGGAGGCCACCGGCCTGCCCGCCGCCGCGTCCTTCAAGCATGTTTCTCCCGCCGGCGCCGCCCTGGCCATCCCCATGAGCGATGTGCTGAAAAAGATCTACTTTGTGGACGATATGGAGCTGACCCCTATGGCTACCGCCTACGCCAGAGCCAGAGGCGCCGACCGGATGTCCTCCTACGGCGACTGGATCGCCCTTTCCGACGTCTGCGACGAGTCCTGCGCAAAGCTGATCCATCGCGAGGTTTCCGACGGCATCATCGCTCCCGGCTATACCGATGAAGCGCTTGAGATCCTGCGCTCCAAGAAAAAAGGCAATTATAATATTGTCCAGATCGATCCCGCTTACCGCCCCGATCCGATCGAACGCAAACAGGTTTTCGGCATCACCTTTGAGCAGGGAAGAAACGAGTTCGTCATCAATAAAGAACTGCTTGAAAATGTCGTCACCGAAAATAAAGAGCTCCCCGAGGAAGCGGTTCGCGATCTGATCGTTTCGCTGATTACCCTCAAGTATA
>JAQXNQ010000158.1 GCA_029098085.1 Oscillospiraceae bacterium | reverse complement strand
AGCGGTCTGTTTTCCATATTGGGTTCCTCCAGAATCAAGTATTTTTTATTTCTTCAGCAGAGCGCCGGAGCGTCTGCCGATTCACAAGTGGCCAGGTGCACGGAAAACGTGTCCGAGCACAGACTGTATGCGCAGCCGTCCGGCTGCCAGGGGTGTCAGAGGGCCTTCTGCAGAGAGACGGCAGTGTTCAGCGCCACCCGGATCATGTCCAGGAAGGTCAGCTGCCGATCCTCGGCGGGAAGGGCTTCTCCGGTGACCAGGGAATCGGAGATGGTGCAGATGCAGAGGGCCCGTTTGCCGGCCCGGGCGGCGTTGAGGTAAAGGGCCGCCGATTCCATCTCCACCGCCAGCGCACCCATTTTGCCCCAGTCCAGGGTGCTGCGCTCATCGTAGAAGGTATCGGAGCAGAAGACCGGCCCCACCACCGGCTGCAGACCCAGCGCCCGGGCCGACCGGACGGCCTGCTCCAGCAGGGAGAAGTCCGCCGTGGGGGCGATCTGTCCCGGCAGGCCGAACTGATCCCCGAACCGGGAATTGGTGCAGCTGCTCATGGCGAAAACCAGATCCCGCAGCCGCAGCCGGGGGCTGATGGCCCCTGCCGAGCCGATGCGGATGATGTTTTCCACGCCGTAGAAATTGAATAGCTCATGGGAATAGATGCCCATGGAGGGGACGCCCATGCCGCTGGCCATGACCGATACCGGCACGCCCTCGTACAGGCCGGTGTAGCCCAGCATGCCCCGAACCTCATTGACCAGCCGGGAGTCTGTCAGAAAGGTTTCAGCGACGAATTTTGCCCTTAAAGGATCGCCGGGCATGAGAACGGTTTTGGAGAAATCCCCGGGCGCTGCGCCAATATGCGGCGTGGGTGCTGGCATGAAAAGGCCTCCTTTGCAGGATGGGTGAGGATGAACTGATTTTGAAGATGGCGGCGGTGTAGGGGGCGACGGTCAGGCTGTCGATGCCGGTGCGGGCCTCGCCGCCGGAGGAGATCAGCGCCTGCTCCGCCGGGAAGGACAGGGTCAGGGGCTCGCCGGAGCGGTTGACCGCCGTCAGCAGGCCGCCGCGGGTGTAGGCCACCGCCTGGTCGCTCAGGTGGACGAACCGGATGGGCTGGGCAAAATCGTCGGAAAAGCTCTGCCGCAGACGGCCCAGCCGCTGGAAGAAGGCGATCAGCTCGTGATCCTCCTCACCCCAGGGGTAGCAGCGCCGGTTCCAGGGGTCGGCGAAGCCGGAGAGGCCGGCTTCATCGCCGTAGTACAGGCTGGGGAAGCCGGGCAGGGTGTACTGCAGGATGGACGCCTGCCGCAGTAGCTCCCGGCCCAGCGCGTATTCCTCCGGGGTCATCCGGTAGTCGCCCTGGGCGGCGGCTTCCACCTCGTGGTTCACCCCCAGCAGGGTCATGGCCCGGATGCAGTCGTGGGTGGACAGCGGGGTCATCAGGGTTTCGATGGCCTGGGGCGGATAGTGATCCAGCAGGGTCATGACGGCGGTGTAGAAGGGACGGGCGTTTCCCGTCTTCATATAGTCCAGAATGGCGATCCGCCAGGGGTAGTTCATGACGCTGTCCAGCTCCTCGCCCAGCAGATAGGGGCGGCGGACATCGTAGCTGCATTTGTTGGAGGCGTCCTCCCAGACCTCGCCCAGAATATAGGCGTCGGGATCAAAGTCCTTGACGCAGCGGCGCAGCTCCCTGAGGAACTCGTCCGGCAGCTCGTCGGCCACATCCAGCCGCCAGCCGGAAGCGCCCAGCTTCAGCCAGTGCCGGAGGACGCCCTCCTCGCCGCAGATGAAGTCCAGAAAGGCGGGATCCACCTCGTTGACGTTGGGCAGGGTGGTGAAGCCCCACCAGCAATCGTACTGACTGCGGCTCTCGTCAAGGAAATGGTACCAGCTGGCATAGGGGGACTCGGGGGACTGATAGGCACCCACCGAATCATAATGCCCTTCCTTGTTGAAATAGACGCTGTCCGAGCCGGTGTGGGAGAAGACGCCGTCCAGAATGACCCCGATGCCCAGCCGCTTTGCTTCGGCGCAGAGGTCGGCGAAGTCCTGCTCGGTGCCCAGATAGGGGTCGATCTTCAGGTAGTCGCCGGTGTTGTACCGGTGGTTGCCCGCCGCCTCAAAGATGGGGTTCAGGTAGAGCATGGTCACGCCCAGCTCCTGCAGATAGGGGAGCTTCGCCGTGATGCCCGGCAGGTCGCCGCCGAAAAAGTCGGTGGCCTCGTAGTCCGGCTGGTCGCCGGTGAAGAGGGGGCGCTCATGGGTACTCTGGTGGATGTACCGCTGGTTGCGGGCGGGGGGCAGAGGGCTTCCGGAGCCCCGCAGGAACCGGTCGGGGAAAATCTGGTACATGACGCCCTGCTGCAGGTGGGCGGGCACATGGAAATCCGGGCCGTAGACGGTCAGCTGCCATTCGGGAAGAAAGTCGCCCACGATGGCCCGGGCGTTTTCGCCCTGACCCACAAAGATGATGCCGTCGGGCGTTTCAATTTCAAAGCGGTAAAAATACAGTCCCTTTTCGCCCACCGGGAAGGTGAGGGTGTACAGCAGACTGTCGCCGTCGGCGGCCGATTGGGTGAAGCAGAGCCGGTGCTGGGCGCCGCCCTCCTGGCGGATGATCAGGGCCAGCCGCAGGGGACGGAGCGACTGCTCCACCGTAAAGCGCAGGGTGACCGGGCTTCCGGCCTCCACCGCGCCGAAGGGCTCCTTGCAGCGTGGATCCCAGGCGTCGTAATAAATCTCGTTGGAGCGGGCCAAAAACAGGCCCCCTTTCTTCGGTATACCGGCCACTGCAGAGACGAAGGGGCGGCGCGCTCTGGATCAGCGCCGCTTCGGAGCGGAAGCCCCGGACATGCCGGCAGCCGTTAACTTTAATTATACCTCTTTCGGGGAATTTTGTACAGATGGAAGTTTTCTTTTCTTTGGATTCTCTTTTTTGGATGAAAGGAAGTTTGCTTTTTTATGCAAAAAACGAATCGCACCGATCAAAACTGCGGAGGTTTTGCCCAAATCCGACCAAAACACCCCTTTTTATGCAAAATGCGGTAAAGAAAGGGAAAAATTCCCGTCAAAAGGCCAGCTCTCCGGTCTGAATCCTGTCGGAAAAGAGGAATAGCAACTTCGTTTTGGGCGAAATGAAACAATATATGCCGATGTGGGGAAGAGTCAATGGAAATATTACCCAAAAAACTTGCCGTTCTTTCTACAGGCGGCCGGGCTTTTTTCTTTAGGTTAATATTTACAAAAGAGCGGGATTTGTGCTATCATAATATTGGGTAATTTCCGCCTTCCGGCAGAGCAGCCCCGGAGCACCGCTCCGGCGGCCGGACGGAGGGCGCAAAGGAGAAAAAGAAAGGCGGTTGTGCTTTGGAAGTGAAAAACACTCCGGAAAAACAGGAGAATGTTGCCCTGTATCTTTTCCATGAGGGCACCAACTATCAGAGTCAGGACTATATGGGCTGCCACAGAACGGAAAACGGCCATGTGTTCCGCACCTGGGCGCCCCACGCGGCGGCGGTCAGCGTGACCGGCAGCTTCTGTGACTGGGACAATGAGCGCTGGCCCATGAAAAAGATCAGCAGCGCAGGCATCTGGGAGGCTGAGGTTCCCGGTATCCAGGAATTTGACCTGTACAAATTTGCCATCAAAACTCCCGACGGCCGGACCGTGCTGCGGGCGGATCCTTATGCCTCGCATGCCGAGACCCGGCCGGGCACCGCCTCCCGCGTCTGTGACATCAGCGGGTACCAGTGGGGCGACGGCCGCTGGATGGAAAGGCGGGCCGCCGCCGATCCGGTGAAGCAGCCCATGAACATTTACGAGATCCACGCCGGATCCTGGAAAAAGTATCCCGATGGCACGCCCTTTGACTACCGGAAGCTGGCGGATGAGCTGATTCCCTATCTGAAGGAGATGGGCTACACCCATGTGGAGCTGATGCCCCTGGGCGAGTATCCTTTCGACGGCTCCTGGGGCTATCAGGTCACCGGCTATTTCGCCCCCACCTCCCGGTACGGCACCCCGAAGGATCTGATGGCCTTTGTGGACGCCTGCCATCAGGCGGACATCGGCGTGCTGCTGGACTGGGTGCCGGCTCACTTCCCCCGGGACGCCCACGGCCTGCGGGAGTTTGACGGCGCGCCCTGCTATGAGTACGCGGACAAGCGCAAGGGCGAGCATCCCGACTGGGGCACGATGATCTTCGACTACGGACGGCCGGAGGTGATCAGCTTCCTGATTTCCTCGGCCAGCAACTGGATCGGCAACTATCATTTCGACGGCCTGCGGGTGGACGCGGTGGCGTCCATGCTGTATCTGGACTACGGCCGGGATGCCGGCAACTGGTGCCCCAACATCTACGGCGGCAACTGGAATCTGGAGGCCATCGAATTTTTGAAGAAGTTCAACACCTATATTCGCGGCACCTATCCCGGCGCCATTACCATTGCCGAGGAGTCCACCGCCTTCCCCAAGGTCACCGCTCCGGCGGAGGACGGGGGACTGGGCTTCACCTTCAAGTGGAACATGGGCTGGATGAACGACACCCTGCAGTATATGCGCACCGACCCCTTCTTCCGCAAGGGTCTGCACAACAACCTGACCTTCAGCCTGACCTACGCCTTTTCGGAGAACTACATCCTGCCCCTTTCCCACGATGAGGTGGTGCACATGAAGGGCTCCCTTATCGGCAAGATGCCGGGCGAGTACAATGTGAAGTTCGCCAACCTCCGGGCCTATATCGCCTACATGTTTGCCCACCCCGGCAAGAAGCTGATCTTCATGGGCGGGGAGCTGGCCCAGTTTGCCGAATGGGGCGAGGAGAAAGTGCTGGACTGGATGCTGCTGGACTATGAGATGCACAGCAAATACCATCAGTTCTCCAAAGCGTTGGGCGACCTCTACCGCCGGACCGCTCCCCTCTGGGAGGAGGACGGCAGCTGGGAGGGCTTTGACTGGCTGTCCTGCGACAACGCCGACCAGAATGTCATCTCCTTCCTCCGCCGGGACAAGGCCGGGGACGAGGTTATCGCCATCTGCAACTTCTCCTCCCTGACATTGGAGAACTACTCCATCGGCGTGCCCAGACGGGGCAAGTACACCGAGATCTTCAGCAGCGACGATACCCGCTTCGGCGGCGGCGGCCTGCTCAACGGCGAGGTGTACGCCAAGCTCAAACCCATGCACGGACGGCCCTACAGCCTGTCCCTGACCCTGCCTCCCTTCACCACCTTCTATCTCTACAAGAAGGCCGGCAAGCCCGCGAAGCAGACGGCCGAAGCGGCCCAGGCGGCCGGGGAGAAGCAGACAGCGCCCAAAAAAGCCGCGAAAAAGACCTCCGCCAGAAAGACGGCGGGCAAAAAGGCTCCTGCCAAAAAGAAGGCATAAGCGATTATCGGCGGCGCAAGCCGTGCAGATAGAAGATTATCAACAAGTAACAACAAGAGGTGCACCGGTATGAAACAGAAAAAAGACATGATTACCATGCTTCTGGCTGGCGGACAGGGCTCACGCCTGTATGTCCTGACCAAGGAAGTGGCGAAGCCTGCGGTTTCCTTTGGCGGCAAATACAAGATCATCGACTTCCCCCTGTCCAACTGCATCAACTCCGGCATTGACACGGTGGGCGTCCTGACTCAGTACCGCCCCCTGGAGCTGAACTCTTATATCGGCAACGGTCAGCCCTGGGATCTGGACCGGCTTAACGGCGGCGTCTACATCCTGCCTCCCTACGCCACCGCCACTGGCAGCCAGTGGTATAAGGGCACGGCCAACGCCATCTACCAGAACATCAACTTCATCGATCAGTATGAGCCCGAAAACGTGCTGATTCTCTCCGGCGACCATATCTACAAGATGGACTACTCCAAGATGCTGGCCTTCCACAAGGAGACCGGCGCTGACGCCACCATCGCTGTGCTGGACGTGCCGCTGGAGGAGGCCAGCCGCTTCGGCATCATGAACACCGAGGACGACGGCACCATCTACGAGTTCGAGGAGAAGCCCAAGCATCCCAAATCCACCAAGGCCTCCATGGGCATCTATATCTTCAACTGGAAGAAGCTCCGCCAGTACCTGATCGACGACGAGGCCAACCCCGATTCCTCCAACGACTTCGGCAAGAATATCATCCCCGCCATGCTGGGCGCGGGCGAGAAGCTGATGGCCTACCAGTTCGAGGGCTACTGGAAGGACGTGGGCACCATCGACAGCCTGTGGGAAGCCAACATGGACCTGCTGAACCCCGGCAGCCATCTGGAGCTGGACTCCCCCGACTGGAAGATCTACTTCAGAAGCGAGGCGCATCCGCCCCACTTTGTCGGCGAGCATGCTGAGATCGCCGAATCCATCATTTCCGAGGGCTGCGACATCGACGGCAAGCTCTGGTACACCGTCCTGTTCTCCAACGTCACCGTTGAGGAGGGCGCCGACCTGAACTCCGCCGTGGTCATGAGCAACACCGTCATCAAGAAGGGCGCCACCGTCAAATACGCCATCATCGCCGAGGACGCCGTCATCGAGGAGGGCGCCGTAGTGGGCGACGATCCCTGCAACTACGCCGATTCCTCCGAGTGGGGCATCGCCGTGGTGGGCCGCGGAGCCGTCATTAAAAAGGGCCAGGTGGTCCGTCCCAAAGAGATGATCGAACCCGACGCCAACCGGTAAGCCGGACGCCGTCCAGAATATAAGCGGAGGTATCCATTATGATTTCCAAGACAATGTGCATTCTGTTCTCTGAAAGCTACACTGCCACTCCCAACGAGCTGGCCGTGGAGCGCACCCTGGCCACCGTTCCCTTCGGCGGACGGTACCGGCTGATCGACTTCGTCCTGTCCTCTCTGGTCAAGGCCAAGGTGGACAACATCGGCGTGCTGACCAAGGAGCATTACGGCTCCCTGATGGACCATCTGGGACAGGGCAAGGACTGGGATCTGGCCCGCAGAAACGGCGGTCTGAAGATCCTGACCCCCTTCGCCAAGGCGGAGACCGCCACCACCAGAAACCGCAGCAAGATCGACGCGCTGCTGTCCTGCCGTCCTCATTTGGAAAAAAGCGCTGAAGAATATGTCATTCTGGCGGACACAAACGTTGTTATGAACATTGACTTCCAAGCCATGGTGGAGTATCATGTAAAGAAGGGCGCCGATATCACCCTGCTCTATCAGAATCGCAACGATCCTACCTACAATGGCTTGGTGGTGGACTGTGACCGCAACAATCAGGTGCTGGACGCTTACTACAGCGCCGGCCAGACTCGTGAGACCCAGAGCGCCCTGCTGAAAGTCTTCGTCTTCAACAAGTCCCTGCTGCTCAGCCTGCTGGACCGGGCTTACACCTTCGGCTGGAACGACTTCGACCGGGATTTCATCACCAAGAACATCAACAAGCTGAACATCTACGGCTATGAGCATGAGGGCTTCGCCGCCGTCATCAACACCGTGGCGGATTACTATGCGGCTAGCATGGAGCTGATCCAGTCGGCTGAGGTCCGCAAGGAGCTGTTCAGCTCGGATACTCCCATCCTGACCCGGGTCAAGAACAGCGCTCCCACCACCTACGGCTTCGACGGCAAGGTCAAGAACAGCCTGATCGCCGACGGCTGCGTCATCGACGGCGAGGTCAACAACTGCATCATCTTCCGCGACGTGCAGGTCAGGAAGGGCGCCGTGCTCAACAACTGCATCATCATCCAGGGCGGCGTCATCGGCGAGGGCGCGCAGCTGAGCTGCGTCATCACCGACAAGGACGTGACGGTTCAGGACGGCCACACCCTGTCGGGCTATCCCACCTACCCCTTCGTCATCTCCAAGGGTCAGACCGTTTAAGCTTTCTCCGCCGGCGGAGCGCTCCGCCCGGCACGGCATTCACAGATGGATACGCAGCGGCGCTTCTCGCTTTTCCGGCGGGGAGCGCCGCGGCTGCCCCGGCAGAGCCGGGTGAGGAGAGGATGGTTTTGTTATGAAGATTCTGTTTGCTGCCAGCGAAGCCCTGCCCTTCATCAAGGTGGGCGGACTGGGCGATGTGGCCGGCGCGCTGCCCAAGGCGCTGGTGAAGCAGGGCCACGACGTGCGGGTGGTTATTCCCTACTATTCCACCATCAAGCCCCAGATGAAGGAAAAATGCACCTACCTGAAGTACTTCTATTTCTATCTGGGCTGGCGCAACTGCTACTGCGGCATCTTTGAGGCCAAGGTGGACGGCGTGACCTATTACCTGATCGACAACGAGTATTACTTCCGCCGGGCCGCCCCCTACGGCGAGTTCGACGACGCGGAGCGGTTCGCCTTCTTCTCCAAGGCGATTCTGGAGATTCTTCCCCAGGTGGACTTCTTCCCCGACATCATCCATGCCAACGACTGGCATACGGCGCTGGTGCCGGTGTATCTGGACACCCAGTTCCGCTGGAGAGAGGGCTATTCCTACATCAAGACGGTCTTCTCCATCCACAACATCGAGTTCCAGGGCAAGTACGGCATGGAGATCCTCGGGCCGGTGCTGGGCCTGGGCGACGACAGCCGCAAGATTCTGGAGATGGACGGCTGCCTGAACATGATGAAGGGCGCCATCGAGCAGTCCAACGCGGTGACCACCGTGTCCCGCACCTATGCAGGCGAGATCATGGATCCCTATTTCTCCTTCGGTCTGGATCCCATCCTCAGTGCCCGCCGCTGGAAGCTCCACGGCATCGTCAACGGCATCGACATGGAGGTCTTCAACCCCGCCACCGATCCCGCCATCCCCTTCCACTATGACGCCGACCATCCCGAGGGCAAGACCGAGGACAAGAAGGCGCTGCAGAAGGAGCTGGGCCTGACGGTGGACGAAACCATCCCCATGGTGGGCATGGTGGGCCGGCTCACCGACCAGAAGGGCCTGTCCCTGTTCTATCCCATCATGGAAGAGCTGATGAAGGAGAACATCCAGATGGTGGTGCTGGGCACCGGCTACCCCGAGCTGGAGAACTTCATGCGGTTCTGCGACGCGGCCTATCATGACAAGTTCCGGGCCATGATCACCTTCTCGGCCTCCATGGCGCAGAAGATCTACGCCTCGGCCGACCTGTTCCTGATGCCCAGCAAATCCGAGCCCTGCGGCCTGGCCCAGATGATCGCCATGCGGTACGGCACCATTCCGGTGGTGCATGCGGTGGGCGGTCTGAAGGACACGGTCATCCCCTTCAACCATCTGGACGGCACCGGCAACGGCGTCAACTTCCAGTCCTTCAACGCCGGCGACATGCTGGACGCCATCAGGCGCGGCCTGGCCATCTGGCGGGATGAGGAGCAGCGGAAGGCCGTCACCCAGAACGGCATGCGGGGAGACTATTCCTGGGACGCTTCGGCGGAGGAATATCTGCGCATTTATCAGTCTGTCTGAGTATCCCGCCGCACCGGGAAAGGCCTTCGGGCCCTTCCCGGTGCCGGGCTGTTTTCTGCGGTTTTGCTTTCGTGCGCGGACGCTTTCCGGGTGAGAGCGCCGGCGCCTGAAAGGAAGATCCTTTTTGGGGGAGCTGCGGTCCGTGCTTTTTGCGAGTGTTTTTCCCTCCGCGGCCGCAAAACAAAGAGAAAGAGAGGCAACACCCATGAACTGCTCTGTCAATGAGCTGAAAAACGAGATTGTGAAGGTATTGAAGTCAGACTACGGCTATGACGCCAGCGATGCCACCATCCTGCAGATGTACGGCGCTGTGCTGATGGTCGTACAGCAGAAGCTGCTGGACAAGCGGGGCCAGTATCTGGACCAGCTGAAGCGCAACGACAAAAAGCGCATCTACTATATGTCCATGGAGTTCCTGGTGGGCCGGTCCCTGAAGAACAACCTGTACAACATGAGCATGGAAGCCGAGATGAAGGAGGCTGTGTCTCAGCTGGGCTTTGACCTGGAGGAGATCTACGAGATGGAGCCCGACGCGGGTCTGGGCAACGGCGGTCTGGGACGGCTGGCCTCCTGCTATATGGATGCCGCCACCACCATGGGTTATCCCATCACCGGTTTCTCCATCCGCTACGAGTTCGGCATCTTCAAGCAGAAGATCGTCGACGGCTGGCAGATGGAATTCCCCGATGACTGGCTGGAAATGGGCGGCTACTGGCTGGTTCCCCGCCGGGACGAGGCCAAGGAGATCCACTTTGACGGCGAGGTCAAGGAGGAGTGGAGCGAGAAGGGCCTGAAGACCACCCACCTGAATTATTATACCGTCCGTGCGGTGCCCTATGACCTGCTGATCAGCGGCAAGGACTCCGATGCGGTCAACTCCCTGCGGCTGTGGAGCGCCGAGTCGGTGGACAGCTTCGATATGGGCTCCTTTGCCCGGGGCGAGCATGTCAAGTCCATGGAGAGCGGCAACCGCGCCGAGGCCATTTCCAAGGTGCTGTATCCCGCCGATGACCACATCGAGGGCAAGAGCCTGCGGCTGAAGCAGCAGTACTTCTTCGTGTCCGCTTCCCTGCAGAACATCATCCAGATTCACCTGCGCACCAATCCCAGTCTGGACAACCTGGCGGACAAGGCGATTATTCATATCAACGACACCCATCCCGCCCTCTGCGTACCCGAGCTGATGCGGCTGCTGATGGACGACTACGGCTACGAGTGGGATCAGGCCTGGGACATCACCTGCAACACCCTGGCCTACACCAACCACACCGTCATGAGCGAAGCGCTGGAGAAGTGGGACGTGAGCCTGTTCCGGCATCACCTGCCCCGGGTGTACTCCATCTGCGAGGAGATCAACCGCCGGTTCTGCGCCTATGTGTTTGAGCATCACCCCGAAAAGCGGGGCGCCATCTCCAGCATGGCTGCCATCGACAACAACCAGGTGCGGATGGCCAACCTGTGCATGATCGCCTGCTTCTCGGTCAACGGCGTGTCCAAGCTCCATTCCGACATTCTGAAGACCGACCTGTTCCGGGATTACAACGACATCTTCCCCGGCAAGCTGACCAACGTCACCAACGGCATCACCGCCCGGCGCTGGCTCTGCCAGGGCAACCCCCTGCTGACCGAGATGATCACCGGTCTGATCGGCAGCGGCTTTGAGAAGGATCTGTCCGAGCTGCAGAGACTCAATGCCTACGCCGACGTCGCCGAGGTGCTCCGCCGACTGGGCGAGATCAATCTGGCCAACAAGCAGCGTCTGGCCCGGTATATCGCCGTCCACAACGGCATCCGGGTGGATCCGAACTCCCTGTTCGACGTGCAGGTCAAGCGTCTGCATGAGTACAAGCGGCAGCTGATGAACGCGCTGCTGATCTGCCACCTGTATCTGGAGATCAAGCTGCGGGGCAAGACCATGGAGCCCCGGACCTTCATCTTCGGCGCCAAGGCCTCTCCCGGATACTACATGGCCAAGGAGATCATCCGCTTCATCTGCACCATGGGCGACATGATCAACCGGGATCCCAGCGTCAACGGCATGCTGAAGGTGGTCTTCCTGGAGAACTACCGGGTGTCTCTGGCGGAGATCATCTATCCCGCCGCCGAGATCAGTGAGCAGATCTCTCAGGCCGGCAAGGAAGCCTCCGGCACCGGCAACATGAAGATGATGCTCAACGGCGCCCTGACCCTGGGCACCATGGACGGCGCCAACGTGGAGATTTACGACGCGGTGGGTCAGGACAACATCTTCATCTTCGGCATGAACGCTGCCGAGGTGGTGCAGTGCCGCAACAACGGCTACAACCCCTGGAATGTCTACTCCCAGAACGGCTATGTGAAGGAAGTGCTGGACTTCATCCAGCGGGGCGGCATCGACGGCAAGAACTTCGATACCATCGTCAGCTACCTGCTGCACAACGACCAGTACATGTCCCTGGCGGACTTCGACAGCTACCGGCTCTGCCAGCAGAAGGTCAACGACGCCTACCGGGATCCCATGGCCTGGAACCGGATGTCCCTGCGGAACATTGCCGAATCCGGCATCTTCTCCGCCGACCGGAGCATTCAGGACTATGTGGATCAGATCTGGTACAGATAAGACTGCATGAAAATCGCCCGTCATCCGAGGATGGCGGGCGGCTTTTGTTTAGTGAATAGTGAATGGTGAAGAGTGAAGAGTTGAGGTGTTCCGCTTGCTTCGCTCACTTGAAATGGAAAGTGCGCATCGGCGGATCTACACCTGATTTTGCCGATATGCGAAACGACAGGTTTTTAGCTGCCGAGTGAAGAGCGGCGATGGGTTGTCTTCCATTTTTTGCGCGGGCTGGATCGATGCGGAGCCTTTCGGTGTCAAAACTTTTCGCTTTTCACTTTCAACTGCTGCAAACTTCCAATCGGCGCAGCACCTGCCGGACTTTGTCAATATTCAAGGCGCGCAGCGCCGATTCACCAAAACTATTCACTCTTCACTCTTCACTCCATATTGACCGTGACGATAAACCCGCCCTCGTTGCTTCCGGAGACGGTGTAGGGCTTGTCCTGGGGCACGGGCACCTCCACCGAGCTGCCGATGAGCGGGACATAGTAGACCGACCAGCTGCCGCTTTCGCCGGAGAAGGTGTAGGGATCGCTGACCGGGTGCTGCCGGAGCATCTCCATATACTCCTCCAGACAGAGGCCGGAAGCGTGGATCATCTCGGCGTGGGCCTGTCCCACATAGCGGAAATGCCAGGGCTCGGGGATGATTTGGGTCACATCCTGCTTGTCGTCGGGGTAGCGGATGATGAAGCCGTATTTCCAGGAGTTTTCGTTGATCCAGCCGTAGTCGCCGTGACCGTCGTAGAAGGGCCAGCTGCCGTCAGCGGCGATGTAGGCCAGGTCGAAGGTCAGGCCGGTGTGGTGCTCGCTGTAGCCGGGCTTGGTGACCGAATCGGAGTAGTCCCGGCCGGTGCGGGCCAGATCCTGCTCGTACAGGTTCTTCTGGTAGTCCACCGAGCGGTAGCTGCTGAGAATCACCACGTTGGAGATGCCGGTGGCGGCGCGGAAATCCGCCATCATTTCGTTGAGGTAGGGGATCACATAGTCCCGCAGCTGGATCTCGTTGTTCTTGACCAGATAGTCGCCGGTTTTGGCGCTGGCGATGGTCACCAGCCCCTCGGGCACCTCCATATAGCTGTTTTCCCAGTTGACCAGAATCAGGTCGCCCCGGCTCAGATCGCTTCCGGAGCGGGCGATGGAGCCGTACTGAGGGGTTGAGCTTTCGGGGCCGCTTTCGACGGTGCTGCCTTCGGAGCTTTCGGAGCTTTCGGCGTTTTCGCTGCTTTCCGCCGGGAGGGAGCTGCTGCTGCCGGAAGAACCGGAAACGCTGGCGGAGCCGGAGGAGCCGGAAGCACCGGAGGAGCCGTTTTCCGCTTTGCCGGAGCAGGCGCGGAAGAGGAGAATGGGGATCAGAATCACCGCCAGCGCCAGCAGCGTCAGCAGAGTCACCAGCTTGATCCGGTGGAGGATGCGTTTTTGTCTGCGGCGGGCGGAGGATGAACGATTGGACATGGAGCAGTTCCTTTCTATGCTGCCGGATGGGCCGGCGAAACGGCATGGGATGGGGTGTATGGGCTTTGCGCCCGTGCGGATGGAGTAACCCTTATTATACGCCCCGGAGGGCGGAAATGCAACCGGGATTTTGGGCCTTCGGCCCTGCGGAGGGCGGGAAAAACGCGGCGGGCACAAGATATAGAAAATTAGAATCGAGCAAAAATTCACTGTTTCCACCGGCCGAATGGGGATAACTTCCCCGGAAAAAGGCGGATCTGCGGTCGTTTTGGGGCATTTTGGCGCATGATTGTGGAAAACTCCGCCTGGAAAAGTTTTCCACCGGGTGGGACGTGTGGATAACTCGGTGGAATTTGTGGAAAAGCGGTATTATCCAAATGAAATTTACAGTTTGTAAAGCCCGTCTCCGGTAAAAGGCCGGAAAAAGGCCTTTTGACGGGAAGGGCGCGCCGGACGGCTTCCGGAAGGACGGGGAAGAGCCGGGGGAAAAACTCTGGTAAAAGAGGGCAGCGGGCCTCCGGAGAAGTCCGCTGCCGCACTTGAAAATCGGAACTAAATGTAGTATAGTGATAGAGAAGCTGCCCGCACAGCCGCCGTCAGCGGGAGGTCTGCGGAACGATCAGATCCACCGGCACGCCCTTTTTCCGGGCGTATTCCACCGTCATCCGGGTGCCGCCGGGGGAGCCGTTGTAGACGGCAATGACCCGCTGGGCATGATCCACCATGTACCGGTTGCGGGCGTGGTAGCAGCCCTGCCGGTAGGAGGGGAAGAGTACCACCTGCTCGTCCGCTTGATAGAGCAGGGCGGACCAGCGCCTTTTCCAGCCGTCGGGCCAGCCTTTGCTCTGCTCCGGAAAGGGCAGGACGGCGATGAGCCGCAGCTCGGGGTACTGCCGCTGCAGGGCGATGACCAGCTCACCGGCGAGAATGTCGGTTCCCATGGCCATGCCGCAGTAAAAATCGGTGAAGCCTTCGCTGATGGCCTGTACAATGCGCATGTGCAGCTGCAGACGCAGCTCGTCCTCATCCCGGCGGGTGCCCAGCTTGTCGGGCCGGTGGCCGGTAAAGCAGAGGGCGTATCCCTGTTCTCTTTCCATGGGCAGCCTCCTTTGCAGAGTTGTACAGCTATATTATACCGCGGATGAAGCGGACAAAAATGTCTGAATTGTGAATACTGAAAATAAATATTTGAGGGAAACGGAATGGAATTTTTTAAGCGTACCTGGGCGGAAATCGATCTGGATGCCCTGGATGAGAATTACCGGCAGATCCGGAAGCGGCTGCCTGCCGGAACCGATGTGCTGGCGGTGGTCAAGGCGGACGCCTACGGTCACCACGACCGGTTTGTGGCGCTGGAGCTGCAGCGGCTGGGGGTTTGCTGGTTCGGCGTCTCCAATCTGGAGGAGGCGCTGTCGCTGCGCCGGTGCGGCGTCACCGGGCAGGTGCTGATTCTGGGCGTCACGCCGCCGGAAAAGGCGGGAGTGCTGGCCCGGGAGAGCATCACCCAAACCATTCTGTCACTGGAGTACGCCGCCGCCCTCAGCGCCGAGGCGGTGCGGCAGGGGGTCACGGTGGAGGGCCATGTCAAGCTGGACAGCGGCATGCGGCGGATCGGCTTTTTCATCGGGGACGGTCAGGATCCCGCCGATGAAATTCAGCAGGCCTGCAGCCTGCCCGGTCTGCGGCTGAACGGCATCTTTAGCCACTTTTCCTCCGCCGACGACCTGTCCCCCGAGGGGCAGGCCTTCACCGCCCTGCAGCGGGAGCGGTGCGACCGGCTGATTGAGGAGCTCCGGCAGCGGGGGGTGACCTTCCCGCTGCGGCATCTGCAGAATTCGGCGGGCATCCTGAATCTGGACGGAGCGTACGAGCTGGCCCGGGCCGGCCTGATTCTCTATGGCATGCCGGTGGACACCCTGCCCGGCCGGGAGATGGCGCTGCAGCCGGTCATGTCCATCCGCTCCGAGGTGGCCATGGTCAAGACGGTGGAACCGGGAGAGCCGGTGAGCTATTCCCGCACCTACACAACCAAAGGCGTCACCCGGGTGGCGACGGTGCCCATCGGCTACGCCGACGGCTATCTGCGGCTGTTTTCCAACCGGGCCTCGGTGCTGATCCGGGGAAAACGGGCGCCCATCATCGGCAACATCTGCATGGATCAGATGATGGTGGACGTCAGCGGCATCCCCGACGTGCGGCAGGGCGACCGGGTGACGGTGGTCGGCCGGGACGGAGAGGATGAGATCACCTTCAGCGAGCTGGCCGATTTGGCGGGCACAATCAATTACGAGCTGGTCTGCCTGGTGGGCAAGCGGGTGCCCCGGGTCTGCTGCCGGGGCGGCCGGGTGATCGATGTGTTTGATTATCTGGACGGCAGCTGCGGCCTGCCGGAAGAGGACGGAGAGCGCCATGGGTGAGAAAAAGCGCAGCCGGTCCGGCTGGTGGGGACACCTGAAGACGGTCTGCCGCCACAAGCATCTGGTCATGCGCCACTGCTTCCGGCTGGGGCTGTACCGGCAGGGGCTGACCCACGACCTGTCCAAGTTTTCCCCGGCGGAGTTCTTTGTGGGCGCCCGGTATTTTCAGGGGAACCGCAGCCCCAACGACGCCGAGCGGCAGGACAAGGGCTGCAGCTATGCCTGGCTCCACCACAAGGGCCGGAACAGGCATCATCTGGAATACTGGATCGACTATGCCCCCGGCGGCGATCACCGGATGTGCGGCATGAAGATGCCGGTCCGGTATCTGGCCGAGATGTTCTGCGACCGGGTGGCCGCCAGCAAGACCTATCGGGGAGCGGCCTACACCGACCGGGATCCCTGGGACTACTACATGAAATCCCGGGATCATTACCTGCTGCATCCCGAAACCCGGGCACAGCTGGAGCAGATGCTCACCATCCTGAAGGATCAGGGAGAGGATGCGGCGTTTCGCTGGATCCGGGAGAATGTGCTGGGGAAGAAGTGAGGATGTGCTCCTTCGGCATACAGAATGAACAGAGCAAAACGCCGCCCGGCGAGAAACCGGGCGGCGCTTTGGGTTTGCAGAAAAAGTGGTTTGCGGAAAAGCTGCGCAAATACAGAGAGACTGTGTCCGCTTCAGCCCAGCTTCTGTTCCAGCAGCTGCCGCAGCACGGAAAGGCTGTCGGCCCGGAGGGTCAGCAGCGGCGCCGTCTCTTCATCCGGCGGGGTCAGATCCGGCACCATGGCCACCTGACAGCCGGCCCGGTATGCGGACAGCACCCCGTTGGGGGAGTCCTCCACCGCGAGACAGCGGCAGGGCTCCTCGCCCAGCTGACGGCAGGCGAAGAGGTAGATGTCCGGCATGGGCTTGCCGTTTGCCACCATGGGCGCGCAGCAGATCCGGTCAAAGAGGGGGTACAGTCCCGCCTCCTTCAGGTACCGGGCGGCCCGCTCCTCATCGGTGGCGGTGGCCACGGCGGCAGGAATGCCCCGCTGCCGCAAAAGGGTCAGCAGCTCTGCCGCCCCTTCCTTGACCGGCAGGCCGATTCGCTCCAGCTCCTGCTCCATCAGTTCCCGGCGTCTGGCCCGGACGGCGGCGTAGTCAAAGCCCTCCCCGAACCACTGCCGCAGCAGGGGTGCGGCGTATTTTCCGGCGAGGCTCCGCAGCTGCAGCGCCTGCTCCCGCTCCATGGGAAAGCCCGCCTCACGGGCGGCCTGACACCAGAATCGCACCAGCAGCCGTTCGGTGTCCAGCAGCACCCCGTCCATGTCGAAAATCACCGCGCGGATGTCGTTTTCCGTCTTCACAGCGTCCGCCTCCTTCCGGCTTTATTGTACCATGGAGCCGGGAAGAACGCAACAGGACGGCAGAAACAAGCAATCAGGCCGTTGAAATCGGGCCGGGGTTATAGTATAATGGTACTGCAGAGAGACGGCTGCCGCCCTGGGCACGCCGCAGGCTGTCGCCTTGGGCACGCCGTACTGACATCCGAAAAGGAGAATCACCATCCATGACAGATACCCCCATCCTTTTCCGCAGCCTGCGGCAGCAGGCCATGGAGAAGCGCTTTTCTCATATGAATCCCGACCAGCGGGAGGCGGTCTTTCAGACCTCCGGCCCCCTGCTGATTCTGGCGGGTGCCGGCAGCGGCAAAACCACCGTCATCATCAACCGGATCGCCGGCATGGTCCGGTTCGGGGACGCCTACAACAGCGACTATGTCCCCATGGAAAACCTGGACGGGGCCATGGAGGCCCTGCAGGCCTATGTGGACGGCGGAGAGCTGTCCGATGAGGAGCTGGCCGAGGCCTTCGGCACCTATCCCGTCCGGCCCTGGAACATTCTGGCCATCACCTTCACCAACAAGGCGGCCCGGGAGCTGAAGGAGCGTCTCGAGCGGATGCTGGGGGAGGAGGACGCCGGGGACATCGCCGCCTCCACCTTCCATTCCTGCTGCGTGCGGATTCTGCGGCGGGACATTGAGCGGCTGGGCTACACCCGTTCCTTCGCCATCTATGACACCGACGATTCCCTGCGGGTCATCAAGGACGCCATGAGCGAGCTGAAGATGGACGACAAGATGCTCAAGCCCCGGGCCATCCTCACCGAGATCAGCCGGGCCAAGGACAGCATGACGGATCCGAAGGAATACGAGTCCCTTTGCGGCAGCGACTTCCGCAAGCAGCAGATCGCCAAAGTGTACCGCTCCTATCAAAGCCGGCTGCAGAAGGCCAACGCCCTGGATTTCGACGACATCATCTGCAAGACGGTGGAGCTGTTCGAGCAGAACCCCGACGTGCTGGAGTACTACCAGAACCGCTGGCGCTACCTGATGGTGGACGAGTATCAGGACACCAACCACGCCCAGTACCGGCTGGTGAGCCTGCTGGCGAAGAAATACCGCAATCTCTGTGTGGTGGGCGACGACGACCAGAGCATCTACAAGTTCCGGGGCGCCACCATCGAGAACATCCTCTCCTTTGAGGAGCAGTTCCCCGGCTGCGCGGTGATCCGGCTGGAGCAGAACTACCGCTCCACCCAGAACATTCTGGACGCCGCCAACGAGGTCATCCGCCACAACGAGGGCCGCAAGGGCAAGAATCTCTGGACGCAGAACGGGGAGGGCGACCGGATCCAGCTGCGGAAGGTGCGGGACGAGCGGGCCGAGGCTCAGTTCATCGCCGACACCATCGAGGAGAACGTGGCCTCCGGCATGCGGTACGGCGATCACGCCGTCCTCTACCGGATGAACGCCCAGTCCGGCGTCATCGAGCAGCATTTCATCAAGTCTGGCATTCCCTACCGGCTGTTCGGCGGCACCAAGTTCTTCGAGCGCAAGGAAGTCAAGGACATGGTGGCCTATCTGAGCATCATCGTCAACCCCAGCGACACGGTGCGGCTCAAGCGGATCATCAACGAGCCCAAGCGGGCCATCGGCGAGGCCACCATGAACACGGTGGAGCAGATCGCCCTGGAGAGCGGCACACCGGCCTTTGAGGTGCTGCGGCACGCCGACAGCTACGCCGCCCTGGCCAGAAAGTCTCTGCCGCTGATGAACTTCGCCCTGATGGTGGAGGGCTTCCGGGAAACCGCCCTCAGTCAGGGACTGGATCTGCTGCTGGACGAGATCATGGAGAAGACCGGGTACGAGGCCATGCTCCGGGCGCAGGGAGACGAGGGCAAGAACCGGCTGGAGAACATCGGCGAGCTGAAGTCCACCATGGTCAAGTATGAGCAGCAGAATCCCGAGGGCTCGCTGGAGGGCTTTCTGGAGGAAATCGCTCTGTACACCGACCTGGACGACATGAACCAGCAGGAGGACTGCGTGCTGCTGATGACCATGCACTCCTCCAAGGGTCTGGAGTTCCCGGTGGTGTTCCTGCCCGGCATGGAAGACGGTATCTTTCCGTCGGTGCGCTGCATCTACGATCCGGTGGAGCTGGAGGAGGAGCGGCGGCTCTGCTATGTGGGCATCACCCGGGCCAAGAAGCGGCTGTATCTGTCCCACGCCGCCGAGCGGATGGTCTTCGGCACCACCAACCGCAACCGTCTGTCCCGGTTTGTAAGCGAGATCCCGGCGGAGAAGCTGGAGATGACCGATGACACCGCCGTCACCCGCCGGGCGGATCCCGCCTCCCTGCGGAAGGCGCCCGCGCCCCTGCCCAAAGCGGCGGCGGTGGTGGGCTCCCGGCCCAAGGCCGCGCCCAGCACGGTCAAGCTGACGGCCGGCGACCGGGTCCGGCACAAGATCTTCGGGGAGGGAACCGTTCTGTCGGTGACGCCCATGGGCTCGGACAGCCTGATCGAGGCCGCCTTCGACCGGGTGGGCACCAAGAAGATCATGGCGAATTTCGCGAAGCTGGAAAAGATCTGAGCGGGAAGCAGGGTTTCCCATCAATTTTCACTCTTCACCGGGCCGGCCCGCAGGCCGCCCCCAAACGGAGGGAATATCCCATGAAGCTTTTCCATCACAGGAAACAGGTGCTGCCCCTGCCGCCGGGCTGCACCCCCGCCGATATCGCCACCAGCTCCAGCGTCTGCACCGGCGAAACCCTCATCGGCTTCCGGCTGCCCTCCGGCGAGCTGGCCGGAGCGGTGCTCTGCCGGAATGAAGAGGACCGGCGGGCTTTTTACCGCAGCTATGGCTTAAGCCCCGACGACAAATGAGCGCTTTTGCATCAGAAAGGATGGCCCGTTCATGTATGATTTTCTCAGTGTCGGCGAAATGCTGATCGACTTCATCCCCGTTCCCTCGGAGGAGGGGATCGTATACCAGCAGAACCCCGGCGGCAGTCCCGCCAATCTGGCCTGCGCCCTGGCGAGGCTGGGCGTGCGGGCGGCCTTTGCCGGAAAGGTGGGCAACGATCCCTTTGGCCACAGCTGCCGGGAGGCGCTGGAGCGGTCCGGGGTGGATATCCGAAACCTGATTCTGTCGGACGACTACCAGACCCCTCTGGCCTTCATCCGCCGGGACGAGACCGGCAAGCACTTCACCTTCTACCGCAACGAGACCACCGCCGACCAGAACCTGACCGCCGACGACATCGATCCCGATGTGTTTGACGGGCTGCGGGTCTTCCACTTCAGTTCCCTCTCCCTGACCGACGAGCCGGCCCGGTCGGCCATCCTCAACGCCGCCGCCATGGCCCGGGAGTGCGGCGCCCTGATCACCTTCGACCCCAACATCCGCCTGAGCCTCTGGCGGTCGCCGGAGGAGGCCCGGCAGGTGATTCTGGGGTGTCTTCCGCTGGTGGACGTGCTCAAGCTGGGGAGAAAGGACATGGCCTTCCTGCTGCCCGGTATGGAGGAGCGGGAGGTCAGTCAGGCCCTGTATCAGGCCTACGGCACCCAGATGATCCTCATCAGCCGGTCAGCGGACGGCTGCTACGCCTATGTCAACGAGGATCACTACGTTTCCTGCGCCTACGATCTGCCCACGGTGGACACCACCGGCGCCGGGGACGCCTTCTTCGCCGGCGTGATCTTCAACCTGCTCAAGCTGAACAAGTCCATCTTTGACCTGTCCAGCGTGGAGATCACCGTCATGCTGGACTTCGCCAACGCCCTGGGGAGCCTGGCTACCACCCGGCCCGGCGCCATCGACGCCTTCCCCGATCCCAAAGAGGTGGTGCGCTGCATGGAGCGGGCGCCCAAAATCTATCCGGTCAGCAAGGAGTCCTACTGGAACGACAACTGATTTTTGTTCAGGCTGCGAAAATGAAGGAAATTATTTTTGGAAATTCATACAAAGATGACTTCAGAGCGCATTTTTGTGGTTGACAAATCCCCGCGGCGTGACTATAATGTGTACTAAACTGATGATGTGGAGATAAAACATGGCAGCGCGCCATCCAGAGAGCGGAGCATTTGCTGAGAGCTTCGCGGAAATGCGGCCTGGTAAATGGACCACTGAAGGCAAGGGGAAAAGGCCGAAAGGCCCCAGTATCTGAGACGCAGTCCGGCGTTAACGGCAGAAAATGTGTTGGCATTTTCGTTCGAGTGGATTCCCGCTTTGGGGATCAAGCAAGGTGGTACCGCAGATTGAGCGATTCGATCTGTCCTTAGCAATAAGGACAGATTTTTTCTTTTTTCTGGCCTTTCACTTAACGGAACACCATCCGAAGCCGCGGCGGCCCGATCATCCGCGCGGCAGAACGTCAAACCATCCGGCCCTGCCGGCCAAAGCCGGCAAATGTGAAAGGAAGATTATCATGGCTGTCAAAAGAGAAATGAAAAACGAAACCGTTCAGAAGGGCTTTTCCGTCGCGGATCTGATTCTGGTCGCCATTCTGCTGGCGGCGGGCGCTGTGCTGAAGTACTTTGTGGGCTCGCTGCTGAATGTGGCCGGTATGAAGCCCAACTTCATCATCGCCATGTACTGTCTGGCCATCCTGCTGATCCGGCCCAAGGTGCCCCAGGCCGCCGTCATCGGCCTGATCTCCGGCGTCATCTGCCAGTTCGCCCCCGGCACCCCCTTCATCAACATCGGCTCCGAGCTGGTGGGCGCCGTGGTCATGGTGCTGCTGATGAAGCTGCCCCTGCAGCTGGGCAAGGTCAACATCCGCCCGGTGGTCTGCACCTTCCTGGCCACCCTTTCCAGCGGCTTTGCCTTCATCGGTCTGCAGTACCTGATGCTGGCCGCCGGTCTGGACGTCACCGCCACCCCGGTGCTGGCCTTCCTGCCGGTGATCTTCGGCACCGCCCTGATCAACAGCATCATCGTCCAGGTGCTCTACCTGCCCCTGCGCTACGCGGTCAAGAAGGACTGAGCCATGATTCAGATCAGCGAACTGAGCTTCACCTATAAGGGCGCCGACCGCCCCGCCCTCAGCAACGTCTCCCTGACCATCCCCGACGGCGGCTTTGTGGGCATCATCGGGGAGTCGGGCGCAGGCAAGACCACCCTGACCTACGCCATCAACGGCATCATTCCCCACCACTTCCGGGGCGACTACTACGGCTCGGTGACGGTGGAGGGGCTGGATGCCTTCGAGCAGGAACCCGCCGCCCTGTCCCTGCATGTGGGCAGCGTCCTGCAGGACACCGAGAGCCAGATGGTGGCCTCGGTGGTGGAGGACGAGATCCTGTTCGGACTGGAGAACTTCGGCTTCTCCCGGGAGGAAATCCGGGAGCGGCTGGAGGACGCCCTGCGGAAGGTGGGCATCGAAAGCCTCCGCCGCCGGAACATCAGCTCCCTCAGCGGCGGCCAGCGCCAGAAGGTGGCCATCGCCGCCATTGTGGCCATGCGGCCCCGGATCCTTTTGCTGGATGAACCCACCGGCGAGCTGGATCCGGCTTCCAGCCGCCAGATCTTCTCGCTGCTGCGGGAGCTCAACGAGCGTCTGGGCATGACCATCGTGGTGGTGGAGCAGAAGATCATGCTGCTGTGTGAATTCGCCAAGGAGCTGGCCGTCATGGCGGACGGAAGGCTGGCCTGCCACGGCCCGGTTCGGGAGGTGCTGGCCCGGAGCCGTCAGCTGGAGGAGCTGGGCGTCAACTGCCCCCGGGTGGTCACCCTCTCCCGCCGGCTGCAGGAGGAGGGCCTTGGGAGCGGCGAAACCTGCATCAATGTGGACGAGGCCGAACAGATGGTAAGGAGGGTGCTCCATGATCCGGTTTGAAGATGTCACCTTTGGCTATGGCGATCAGCCCACCGTCCGGGGCATCAGCTTCACGGCGGAGCCGGG
>JAQXNQ010000157.1 GCA_029098085.1 Oscillospiraceae bacterium | reverse complement strand
GGTCACCCTGCCGGTTGATGCATTGGAGATTGATGTCCGAAAAACCTCTGACGGCACGCTCGTTTTATCTCATGATGAGGTCTTGCCGGACGGCAGCAATGTGCTCTGCACGCTGGACGAAGCATTCGCCCTGATCGCGCCGACCGCTCTGGCAGTCAATTGTGATTTGAAGCCCGCGGGCCTTGAGAAGGCTGTAATGGATCTGGCGGAAAAGCATGGTCTGTTGCAGCGTTTGATTTTTTCGGGCACGATTTCGACTTCAATCCGTCAGGAACTGCCGGAGGTCTTTGAAAAAGTACAGATCTACATCAATTGTGAAGAGCTTGTTCCCGAGATTTACGTCCGTTTCCGCGAAGGCGGTTTCCCGGAAGATGAGCTGCTCCTGCAATCTGTCCGGGTCTGTGCGGAAAAAGGATTTCATGTCCTGAATCTGTATTATAAATTATGCACGCCGGCTGTGGTCAAGCTGGCGCACGAGCTGGGCGTAGGACTCTCCGCCTGGACCGTGAACGAGGAAGCGGACATCAAAAAGCTGCTTCCCTGCGGCCTCCACAATATGACCAGCCGCAAGCCGGGACTTGTCCGTCAGCTCGCGGAGGAGGCCGGAATTCCCGCAACGCAAACGAAGAGGTGAAAGAAAGTATGAAAAAATTCTATTTCAGTGCGGGCAAGAAGAGGTTCTGGGAGTTTATCGTTCTTGCGGTATTTATCCTGTTCTTCTACGGCCCGATGCTGAACATGCTCATGATCGCTTTCGCAAACGAGTATCCGACAGGCGTCGTCTTCCCGACAGACTGGGGCATCAAGTGGTGGCAGTACATCTTTGGCCAGTCCTATCTGGTGTCCTCGATGGTGACTTCGTTCACGGTTGCGATCATCACGACGGCGATTTCCATGATTCTGTGTATCCCGGCCGCTTATTCGATCGCTCGCTTCAAGTATCCGGGCAGAAAGGTCATCATGCTGTCCTTCCTGCTGACCAATGCGTTCCCGAAGCTCGGTATCTTTACTTCGATCGCGATCCTGTTCTATAAGTACAATCTGATGGGCACTTATCCCGGTGTTATCATCATCCACCTGATCAACAGCATGATGTTCATGGTCTGGCTGCCTGCGAGTGCATTCCGTTCGGTACATACCCAGCAGGAAGAGGCCGCCCGCGACGTCGGCGCCGGCCCCATCCGCACCTTCTTTAAGGTTTCCCTGCCGCTGGCCATGCCCGGTATCGCGGTTGCGACTCTGTACACCTTCCTGGGCTCCATGGAAGAAGGTCAGGGCACCATGCTGGTTGGTCTGGCGTCCGTCAAGACCATGCCTGTTGAGCTGTACGGCGTCATTCTGGACAGCACGATTCTGCAGCCGGGCGCGGTACTGTCCCTTCTGCTGATGATCCCCGCCGCCGTGCTGATCTTTGCGCTCCGCAAGTACATCGGCCCCGAAGCCATTGCCGGCGGCTTCAAGATGAAGTAAGACAACTGGGAGGATTATAACACTATGAGTGAGAAGAATATTAAGCTTCAGATCAAGGATATGACCATGCTGTATCCCAACGGCGACGGCGTTGAGCATATCAATCTTGACATTTACGAGGGTGAGATCGTCACCTTCCTTGGCCCCTCCGGCTGCGGCAAGACCACCATCCTGCGCACCATCGGCGGCTTCCTGGACGTCACCTCGGGCGATATCACCATCGACGGCAAGTCGATCGTCGGCATGCCTCCTGAGAAGCGCCCGACGGCCATGGTATTCCAGAGCTACAACCTCTGGCCTCACATGACCATTTATGAAAACCTGGCCTTCGGCCTCAAGCTGCGCAAGATCCCGAAGGAGACCATCGACGCCGACATCAAGGACGCGCTGCAGATGGTATCCATGCCGGGCTGCGAGAAGAAGTATCCCAGCCAGCTTTCCGGCGGCCAGCAGCAGCGTATCGCGATCGCGCGCTCCCTGCTGCTCAAGCCCTCCGTTCTTCTGTTGGACGAGCCTTTCTCGGCGCTGGACGCCAAGATCCGCCATCAGATGCGTGAGGAGCTGAAGAAGATCCAGAGCGATCTGGGCATTACGGTTGTATTTGTAACCCACGACCAGGAGGAGGCCATGTCGCTGTCCCACCGCATCGTGGTTATGAATAAGGGCAAGTTCGAGCAGGTAGGTACTCCCACCGAGATCTACGACAACCCGAACTGCAAGTACGTGGCATCCTTCATCGGCGAGATGAATTTTGTCGAGGACAACGGCAAGACCATCGCGTTCCGACCGGAGAATGTCGAAATCACATCCCCCTCTCCCGACTGCGACATTTGCGGCACCGTTCGTACCATTATGATCCTCGGACACTACGTTGTCGTTACGATCCAGGCCGGAGAGAATCTGATCAAGTGCAACGTGGATCGTTCCGTTTCGGAGAAGCTGACGATCGGCGAGGAAGTCGGCCTCAAGGCCACGAAGCACCTGGTGTTTTAATGGATGAAAGAGAGGAAAAATGCAATGAAAGTTAAAAGACTGATCGCGGCTCTGATGGCTGCAACTATGATCGTTGGCATTACCGCGTGCGGCGGTGGCTCCAAGACCGAAGCTTCCTCCGGCGCTGCTGCTTCTTCCGGCAGCTCGGCTGCTTCTTCTGCAGGCCAGTCTTCTGCTCCTGCCAAGAAGGATTTCACTGTCTGGACCTCCGGTTCTGATAACGTTCGTCAGATGTTTGAGATTCTGGTAAAGGATTTCAACGAGAACTCTGAGTACGCTGGCACCTTCAAGGCGACCAACAGCCATATGCTGTCCGGTACCGGCGGCGCAAGCTACGCCGATTCCCTGCTGGCTGCTTACCAGT
>JAQXNQ010000156.1 GCA_029098085.1 Oscillospiraceae bacterium | reverse complement strand
CCGGTCGGCCTTCTTGGTGGTGGAGATTCGCTGCGCCACAATCAGCTTGGTGCAGGTAAAGTCCAGGTTGTTCAGGCTGTGCTGGATGAACTTCTCGGTTTCCATATCCACGGCGGAGGTGGTGTCATCCAGAATCAGGATAGAGGGACGGATGGCCAGCGCGCGGGCCAGTGCCAGCCGCTGCTTCTGACCGCCGGAAAGGCCGACGCCCCGCTCGCCCACGATGGTGTTGAAGCCCTCATCCAGCTTCTCCACAAAGTCGGCGGCGGAAATCTCAGCGTAGTGACGGACATCCTCCTCGCTCATGTCGGAATCGCCGTAGGCGATGTTGCCGTCAACGGTGTCGGAGAAGAGGAACACGTCCTGGGTGGCCATGCCGATGCCCTTGCGCAGGGTATGCAGATCCCATTCCTTGATGGGTACGCCGTCGATCAGCAGGCTCCCTCCGGCGATATCGTACAGCCGGGGAATCAGGTTGACCAGCATGGTCTTGCCGGAGCCGGTGTTGCCCATGATGGCGATGGTTTCGCCGGGCTTGATATCCACCGTAATGTCGTGCAGCAGCTCCCGCTTGCCGATCTTCAGGGACACATGATCAAAGGTGATGCGGCCCTCCACGGGACAGTCCTTCTTTTTGCAGTCGACGCGGTTGACGATCATCGGGCGGGTGTAGTACAGCTCGATGACCTTTTCCACGCTGGCGGAAAAGCGCTGGGTGTCGTTGAGGATGTTGCCCAGCAGACGGACAGGCCGGGAGAAGGTCCAGGTCAGGTTAGAGAAGGCCATCAGCTCGCCCAGGGTGATGCGGTCGTTCATGACGAAGATGCCGCCCACCAGCAGCACCACGATGGACAGGGCCTGCGCGGAAAATTCAATGAAGGGGTAGAAGGTCAGCCAGTACTTGTTGACCTTCAGGTTGGCCTCCCGGTACTCGGTGTTGCGCGCATCGAAGCGCTCAATTTCGTACTCCTCCCGGGCAAAGGCCTTGACCACCCGGTTGCCGGCGATGTTCTCCTGTGCGCGGGAGTTCATGACAGCCAGCTTTTCCCGCTGATTGCGGTACATGGGCCGCACCTTGCGGGAATAGGTAAAGGAAATCAGGAAAATCAGCGGCAGAATCACGCAGAGGGCCAGCGTCAGGGACGCATCGATGCAGAGAAAGTAAATCAGCACCGAGAAAAACAAAACCAGACTTTCCACCGCCACGCGGACATCCCAGTTCACCATGTGGGACACGGCGTCCAGGTCGCCGGTGAGCCGGGTCATCAGGTCACCGGTGCGGTTTTTGTCGTAGAAGGACATGTCCTGTCTCTGCATATTGCGGTAGATGTAGGAACGGATGTTGGCCACAAAGCCGGTGCTGCTCTTTTCAAACAGCATCAGCTGAGTATAGCCGAGACAGGTGCGCAGCAGTGTGAAGCCGATCAGCAGCGCCACCAGCGGAATCAGCAGATTGATCTGCGGATCGCCTTCAACAGGCACCAGAATCCTGTCCACGATCTGCCGGGAGATGGTCGGGTTTACCAGCTGCAGCAGCGCCCCGATGACGGTAATGACCAGCGCCACAATGTACTGCTTCCGGTACCCTTTCATGTTTTCCCAGATCCATTTGACCGAAAACATTCTCGAATCACCTTCCTTAAAAGAAACGGTCGGGCATAGGGACGAACCGGAGAGAATAAACTGACAGGGATCTTCTCTCCCGGAGTGCCGCGTTTCAGTGCGGTGCTCCGATAAACACATGCTATTATAGCATGGAATCCCAAAATGAAAAGCTTTTTCCGAAAAAAACATTCATGAATATCCCAAGCTTTTTCAGAAAAAATTTTACAGATAAGTCAAAAAGTACATTTGCATGAAAAACCGCTCCGTGGGAGCCATGCGCAGCTGGCATGTCCTTTTGCTTCCCCGGACTGCACGTTACAGAAAGGAGCCCGCCATGCCCTTCCTTTCGTCCCTGAAAACCCGGCTGCGTCAAAACCGCTCCGTGCAGCAAAGCCGAAAGGAGCTGCTGTTTGATCTGGATGCCGCCGCCATTCGCCTGCAGGAGGCGGTCCGCTATTTCGACGCCGTATCCGATGAGGCGCTGGTGGTCTCGGCCATCCACGAGCTGGAATCCGCCTCGGCCCGCTACCGGGCGCTGCTGAAGCAGGCACGGGAGCTGCAGCTTTCCCGGCCCTTCTGGGAGGCTCAGATCATGGCCCGGGAACTGTCCGACTGGGAATGGGAGGAATAGAAAATCCGCCCCGGCTGCTGTCGGAGCGGACGTGGCGTATTGATAAAGTGTGCGTAAAATTCAGCGCATAACACGCAGTGAATAGTGAAGAGTGAAGAGTGAATAGTGAATAGTTTTGGAAAACCGCTCCCTGCGGTCGCTCAAAATTCAGAGGGTGCGAATCGGAAGGTCTGCACCTGATTTTTCCGAAGTGCAAAACGGCAGATTTTAAGTTGCTTAGTAAAGAGTAACGGAAAGACTGCTTTCAATTCTCACGCAGTCTGAAACGGGAAAGGTTCCTGCCGATTTTCACCAGAACTAAATCACTATTCACTCCGACCATCACGAACGCAAAAATCAGCGCATAGCCTTTCAAATTCCGTCAGTATTCAAGGGCCGAAGGCCCGATTCACCTTAACTCTTCACTATTCACTATTCACTCTTCACTGAAAAGGCACCTTTTCACAGGATTTTCCAGGGATTTTCCTTCCCGTCCTCGGTCAGGCGGCAGCTGAGCAGGGAATGCCCCACCATATCGCTGATGGACTGATCGGTATAGAAGGCCATATGCGGCGTCACCACCACATTGGGCAGATCCCGCAGGATAGACAGTTCCCGATTGCCCAGCAGATCGGACTTCCGGTCGTAGTAATACATGCCGAATTCCTTTTCCACCACATCCAGACCGGCAGCGCCCACCTTGCCGCTCTCCAGCCCCTCAATCAGAGCCTGGGAATCGATCAATCCGCCCCGGGCGGTGTTGATGATCACCACGCCGTCCCGCATCCGGGCGATGGAATCCCGGTTGATCATATGGTCGTTTTCCGGGGTCAGGGGCATGTGCAGGGTGATCAGGTCGCATTCCCGGTAGATGGTCTCCAGATCGGTGTATTCCGCATAGGAACGCACCTCGTCGCTCTCAAACAGATCGTAGGCCAGCACCCGGCAGCCAAAGCCGGACAGGTTTTTGATCACCTGACGGCCAATCTTGCCGGTGCCCAGCACGCCCACCGTAAAGCTGGACAGCAGCCGTCCCTGGATGCCCTGCAGAGTAAAGTCGTTGATGGCGGCCCGCTGCATGATCCGCTTCATTTTACGGATGGCCATCAGCATCAGCATGATGGTGTAATCCGCCACGCATTCCGGCGTGTAGGTGGCGTTGCTGACCCCCACGCCGAATTCCTTCGCCGCCTCCAGATCGATGTGGTCATAGCCCACCGTCCGGGTGGAGATCATCCGGATCCCCATGGAGGCGAACCGCTCCATCAGCGGCCGCTCGATTTTGGAGGTAATAATGGAAAGATAGGAAGCGCCCCGGGCCAGCCCGGCGTTTTCCAGCGTGGGCGCCTCCCGGCAGATGCCCAGCTCAATGCCGTACTGCTCCGCAAAGCGGTAAAACAGCGCTTCCTCATCAAATTTCCGACAGCTGTATACAAAAACCTTCATGGCAATCCTTCTCTCCCTTTGCTTTCCCATTCTGACACCTTATCAGTTTAGCACAGCAGCGCTGTCAGAGCAAGTTTTTTCTGTAATTCGCCTTTTATTCCTCAAAATGCAAAAAGCGCCGTCCTTTCGGACAAACGCTTTGAAAACTGAGAAGCTTATAAAAGAAGGAGCAGCAGCGCGGCTCCCGCACGGTTCACAAGTGGCCCCTCCACCTCACCGACCTGATCCCGGCCCCAGCCCCGGCCGGAATAGACGCTGCCGTCAGATTCCACCGTGCCGATGGCCTCTCTGCTCCAGCCCCGGCCCCGATAGACCGTGCCGTCGGATTCCACCTCGCCGATCAGATCCCGGCTCCAGCCGTGACCGGCATAAACACTGCCGTCGGAATCCACCTCACCGATCAGAGTGCGCCCCCAGCCGCGGCCGGCGTAAACGCTGCCGTCGGAATCCATCTCACCCACATAGCTCTTACCCCAGCCTCTTCCTTTGTAAATGCTTGCAGACATATCCATCTTCCTTTCCGGTTTCAGACCTGTTCATCTGTATGGAAGGAAAACCGTCCGGACAGAGGATTTTCGCAGCGGGTTCAGCCAAAAAATTTCTTTTGGAGCATGCCGTCAAACCAGTGGCTGCAGCTGCCGCTCTGCCGGATTTTCAGCATATTGCGGCAGGTCTCCTTCATCAGATCGGCCACCGGCAGCAGCAGCTCCTCCCCAAAGCCGTCCACAGCGGGAATCTGCCAGCCGCCCATATCAATGAGACCCGCCCGGCAGCCCGCATCCAACACCCGGCTGTACAGTCCGCTGTCCGGCAACCAGTCCGGCTGCTCCCGGAGAAGAGCCATGGCGGACATCATGGCGAGGCATCCCCAGTCGGAGGTGACGGCGGTCAGCACCCGATCCGCCGCCGTGGCCGCCGCAATCCCTCCGCCGCAGCCGCAGCGACATTCCCCTTCGGCTGTATAGGGAATGGCCTTGTACAAATGAGGACGGAGAGCGGCAAGCCCAGCCTCATTGCCCAGATCGCCGATGGCGATGGTGGGAACACCCGCCTCGGAAAGCTTTGGTAAAAGCAGATCGGTCCTTGCCTCCAGCGCGGACACATCCAGACCGACAGCGTTGTGATAAACGCCCTTTTCGTTGGCGCCGGGCAGCTCCACGGCCACCGCAGCAGAGGGCCGCGCCTTTTCCAGCAGCCAGCGGATTCTTTCCTCTGCAGCCTTCCGTTCTTTCGGAAAAGAGACAAACGCTGCCGAAGCGGGCAGAGTACGGGCCCGCTCCAGGGCGTCCTCTCCTTCGTACAGATGCAGTCCCGCCGCGGCAGCCATGGCCCGGGCCGGTTCCCGGCAGTCCTCCGGGCAGATCAGCACCGGTACCGCGCCGCACATGCCGGTGAGCATCCGGCACAGCAGCATCGAGCTGACCATGCCGTCGGTCTCGGGGCTGCCGTGAGGCAGCAGCACAAAGCCGGTCATCACATAGCAGAATTGTCCGGGCTGCACGCTGTCCAGCAGATACCGGGCGGCATGGAGCGACAGCGGTTCCCCCGCCAGTGCCCGGGCGGCGGGGTAAAGGGCCCGGCAGACGCCGTAGCCCCGGGGATCCAGGTTCATCAGCGCGTCCAGATTTTCACCGGCCTGCAAAAGGGAAAGCTCGTAAGGGGTCATGTCGATTCCTCCGTGGAAAAAAGTCTTTTGATCGGGGCAGCGCGCTTATCGGATCATTTTGGACATCCCCGGCCCATCCCAGGCACAGGGGCGCTCTTCAAAGCCCTTCTTTTTATAGAATGAAACGGCTTCCCTGGTGCTGATCAGCTCCAGGCTCACAGCCCAGCCCTCCGGGATCTGCTCCCGGATGTACTGTTCGGCTGCGGCGAGCAGCAGAGAGCCGACGCCCCTGGACTGGCAGGACGGCAGCACGGCAAAATCCTTCAAATAAAAGGACATGCCGCCGTCGCCCAGAAGCCGGACCATCCCTACCGGCCTGCTGCCGTCATAGGCGGTAAAGCTTGCAAAGGTGTGCTCCAGAGCGGCTTCAATCTGATCAAGGCCCGGCGGCTCCCAGCCCACCGAGCGATACAATTCCAGAAACAGGGCGGGCGTCAGGGTATTGAGGGATACGGTCACAGGCATTTCCTCCATGTTGCGCCGTCCCGGAGACAATTCCACAAAGGAACGGCAAAGAAAAACGCGGTCATTCCGACCGCGACAGCGTGTCGATAAAGGAAATATCTATCGACAGATTGCACAAATAAAGTTTTACTCGATTTTTTTCAAAAAATCGCAGGTCCAGGGCAGCGCCCTGGTCGCGCTCCGCAGAGCGCGAAATCCTGCTCCTCCGCGCCCGGCGCGGACAATAAAGAATAAAAAGCGCGGCCCGCAGGCCGCAAGATACCAACTGGACAAAGCCATGCCCGCTTCTAGCGGGCATACACATTGCCTCTTTTGTGCAACTTTTTCTTGCAAACCACTTTATCGACACGCTGACACAATCATTCCGCCCGCGAAAATCCGCGCCGCTTCAGCGCAGCGCATCCAGAACGGCGGCGACGGTCGCCTCCGCCACCTCCAGCTCACCGGCGTCATGCTCCGCCAGCGTCTCCAGGGCATGGGCGTCCGAATCGGTGATAACCCGGTATCCGTCCGCACCGGCAAAGGGCGGGCGCTTGACCTCCACCGTCACCGCCTCCAGCTCGGGCGGAATAAAGCCCAGGTTGGAGAGAACCGAATAGGCATTCTTGTCGATATGAGCGGGAATCGGCACACCGCCCAGCGCCCGCACCTGCTGGAAAACCTTTTCGATGGACAGGCTGGTGGCGTTGATCAGCAGCTTATCCGTCTCCCCCAGCACGGTGTCCTCCTCGTCCATCCAGAGCTGACGGCCGAAGATGTCCGGCCGGTTCATGACCGGCGGCAGAGCCTCGTACAGGATGCGGTCCATCTCCAGCGCCGACGGAAGGTCGGGAAACAGGGAAAGGACATGCACCTCCTCGGCCGTGGTCACCTCAATGGCCGGTATGACCAGCACGCCGGAAGCCTGCCCCAGCGCCATAACGGCGGGCAGATTTTTGGCGGTGTTGTGATCCGCCACGGCGATGGCGTCCAGCTCCAGAATCTGCGCCATGCCAATGATGTTGTTGGGAGTCATCTCCTCCTCGCCGCAGGGGGAAAGGCAGGAGTGAATGTGCAGGTCATAGCGCAGACTGGACATTTCTTCACCGCTCTCTGATAAATTACTGCTGCAGCAGCCCCAGCTCCCGGGCCAGCTTCAGCGCCACCTGGAAGGTGGGCTCTTCGCTGTACAGCACGCAGACATCCTGGCTGACCGCCTTCTGCAGGGTCGGCTCATCCAGCCGGATCCCCTCACAGAGAATGACGCAGCTCACATCGGCCAGCACCGCCACGGCAACGGTGTTGACGTTGCCCATGACGGTCAGGAAGGCGTCGTTTTCCTTCGCCCGTCCCATGACCATGCTCAGCAGGTCGCAGCAGTACACGCCGCCGATCTCCCGCTCTCCCCCTTCTCCGGGGGAGGCCACGGTCAGACCGTATTTTTCCGCAAATGCAGCAGGTGTCATTCTTCTTCCTCCTCTGTCTGTTCAGGCTCCTCCGGCGCGGTGCGGAAGGGCGGCGGGATATAGCCCTCCTTGGCCTTGCCGCAGAATTCCGGCGGCTGCAGGGTGCTCCGGTAGTAGAACACGCAGTCCTCCACCGAGGCCATGCCCCGCACCACATCCTCCGCCAGGGCCCGGCAGGACGGCGCGCCGCAGCTGCCGCAGTCCAGACCCTCCAGCTGGCTGGTGATCTCCTCGATGCGGGCCATCTTCTGCATGGCGGTGATCATGTTGCTGTCCAGCTCCATGACCGGCAGGAATTCCAGCGGCGTATCCCACTCCAGCATCGGGTTCATCGCCTCCACATCGGGGTGATTGAGGCTCACCGGCAGAGTTTTGCGGATCCGCTTGAGCTTGGTCTCCGCCACATAGGGGTTTTCCACATTGAGCACGCCGCCCACGCAGCCGCCGCTGCAGGCGTTGAGCTCGATAAAATCCACACCCTTGATTTTCTCGTCCTCCAGATCCTCCAGCACACCGATGACATTCTC
>JAQXNQ010000155.1 GCA_029098085.1 Oscillospiraceae bacterium | reverse complement strand
GGTCGTTTTACGATCCGCTGCAGTACCTGATGTTCAAGACACCGGTGGCCGCGAGCCTGCGGCGGGAGCTGCTGCGGATCTGGGGGTACGCGTCCATCCGCAACCGTCGGCTGCTGCCCTTTGACGGATACTGGTTCCGGGCGGCGCGGACGCTGACCCTGCCCTACGGGTGCGGGGGCATTGCCTGTGTGCTCTGCGGGATTGAGGACTGTCCGGGGTGCCGGATGGAGGAGGATGGGAGCTGCGGATGCCAGGGATGAAGGGGTTCACCGGTATCCGGATTGCAGGAGACGGCGTCCCCTGCCGTTGGAAATCGCTGCGTTTTTCTCCTTCACCGCTTCCATGTTCCTTGTCGTTACGTTGGGAGTTTTTTATTTTGAAGCCGGCTCTACGGAGCCGTCATTGAATAAGTGCCGGTTCCCGGACCGGCGGCCGGCCCTATCTTTTGCTGCACGGCAAAAGATAGGGAAGAAAAACGTGCCAGCAGTTCCTCTGGATCCCTTGAAGCGCCGGAACCGTGTACCTTGCTGCTTCATCCGTCGCGCGCTTGACGCCGGGACTTAGAAAAGAAACTCACCATGTCGGAGCGCTGTCGGAGGGGTTAGAAGCCGTGGGTGGCGGGACACACTTCGGAATTTTTGTCCCGGCTCACGTTTCGGGCTGATGTGGTTCCTCTATCGATTTATGCCCTCGCTCCGCTCGGGACATTCAGGTGAAAAACTGACAGGTAGATAGCCTGAAACGCAAAAGGACGGCTCCAAAAGGAACCGTCCTTGTTCATTAAAGGGGAATTTTTCAGGGCAAAGTGCGGGTTACAGTGAATCGTGAAAGTCTGAGCGACCACAGGGAGCGGTTTTCCTCAACGATTCACTCTTCACTATGCTTACGCAATCGGCTCAAAATCCGCCGCGCCGTGCTTGCACAGGGGGCAGACGAAGTCATCGGGCAGTTCGTCGCCCTCGTAGACATAGCCGCAGATCTTGCAGACGAAGCCCTTCTTGCCGTCGGTGACGGGCTTGGGCTTGACATTGTTCTGGTAGTAGGTGTAGGTCATGGTCTCCCGGTCGGAGAGCACCCGGGCCTCGGTCACCGAGCAGATGAACATGCCGTGGGTGTCCAGATCCACATACTGCTCCACCTTCAGGGACATAAAGGAATTGATATACTTGGGCAGGAAGATCAGGCCGTTGTCGCTGCGCAGGGGGCTGCAGCCGGCGAACTTGTCCACATTTCTGCCGCTCTGGAAGCCGAAGGTCTCAAACACCGCAAAGGGCGCCTCCACCGACAGGCAGTTGACATTCATGATGCCGGTGCGCTTGATCACATGGTGGGAGTAGTTCTGCTTGTTGATGGTGACGGCGATGCGGTTGGGGGTGTTGGTCACCTGAGACACGGTGTTGACGATCAGGCCGTTGTCCTTTTTGCCGTCGTTGGAGGTGACGACGTACAGGCCGTAGCCGATGTTGAACAGGGCAGCCAGATTGTTCTTGTCGGCGGTCTCATCGTGCTGGGCCAGATAATCCTGGCAGAGCTCGTCGGCCAGCGCATCCAACTGAGCGGTGCTGGTCTCGTTCAGGGCGGACATCAGCTTGACGGTGGTGTCGGTGAAGGTCAGGTTCTTGCAGCCCTCCAGCATGGAGCGCATGGTCTTGGCGGCCAGAGGCGCCCAGGAGCCGTTCTCGATGAGGCCCACCGTCCGGTTCTGGAAGTTCCGCTCGGTCAGGTGATGAATGAATTCCTTCATGAAGGGGAAGATGTCGGCGTTGTAGGTGGTGGTGGCCAGGACGATGCGGCCGTACCGGAAGGAATCCTCCACCGCTTCCGCCATATCGGTGCGGGCCCGGTCATGAACAACGACCTTGGGGCAGCCTCTGGAGCGGAGCTTGTCCGCCAGCAGCTCCACAGCCTTCCGGGTGTGGCCGTAGACCGAGGTGTAGGCGATGACGATGCCCTCGCTCTCCACGCCGTAGGAGGACCAGGTATTGTACAGATTCAGATAGTAACCGAGGTTTTCGGTCAGGATCGGGCCATGGAGGGGGCAGATCTTCTCAATCTCCAGACCTGCGGCCTTTTTCAGCAGCGCCTGCACCTGAGCGCCGTATTTGCCCACGATGCCGATGTAGTATCTTCTGGCCTCACAGGCCCAGTCCTCGTCCGCATCCAGTGCGCCGAACTTGCCGAAGCCGTCGGCGGAGAACAGAACCTTGTCGGTGCTGTCGTAGGTGACGATGACCTCGGGCCAGTGCACCATGGGGGCGGTGACGAAGGTCAGGGTGTGGCGGCCCAGGGTCAGGGTGCTGCCCTCGTCCACCACCACGCGGCGGTCGGCGTAATCGGTGCCGAAGAAGTTCTGCATCATGGCAAAGGCCTTGGCAGAGGAAACGATGGTGGCGGAGGGGTAATTCTTCATGAAGTTGTCGATGTTGGCGGAGTGATCGGGCTCCATGTGCTGGATGATCAGGTAATCGGGGGTTCTGCCGTCCAGAGCAGCGGTCAGGTTATCCAGCCATTCATGGGTGAACCGACCGTCCACCGTATCCATCACGGCCACCTTGTCATCCAGAATGACATAGGAATTGTAGGCCATGCCATTCGGAACCACATACTGCCCCTCAAACAGGTCGATCTTGTGGTCGTTGACGCCCACATAGCGGATGTCTTTTGTAATTTCCATAGTCCTTACCTCACTGTTTTTTGATATGTTCTTCCGCCCGCTGGAGACAGGGACGGATGAAAGCCTGATCCGATGCTTCGCCGACGGCGCACAGGCCGTCCAGCAGCAGCTGAGCCGTTTCCGGAGAAAGCTCCCGCCAGGAGGAGCAGCCGGCGGCGATGCTGCGCAGACAGAACAGCAGCCGCTCCTTGTCGGCCCGCAGCTCCGTCGGAGCGGCGCGCAGCAGATCCAGATCGTAGTCCGCTGTTCTGCCGCAGGGGGAAGCACAGTCGGCGCAGCCGGGCGCATAAGCCCGCTTCATAGCCGCCGCGCTGTCGGTCAGGGCCGCGAGCCGGGCGGGATCCATCGTCTCCTCCGCCCGAAGTCCGTCCAGCAGCAGCTGCAGCAGCGCCGGGGTATGCGCATCATTGAAGGTGGTCTTGGCCAGGCCGATGAGGGCACCGGTCAGCTTGTCATACGCATTCATCGGTTTTCCAGCACCCTGCCGTCGGTGGTGATGGTCACCACCTGCCAGGGAATCCACTTGCCGCTTTGCTGCAGCGCCCGTTTGACGGCGTTCTCCAGTCCGCCGCAGCAGGGCACCTCCATGCGGACGACGGTCACGCTTCTGATATCGTTTTCCGCCAGGATCCGGGTCAGCTTTTCGGCGTAATCCCCTTCATCCAGCTTGGGACAGCCCACCAGCGTGATCCGCCCCCGGATGAACCGGTCGTGGAAGTCTCCGCAGGCATAGGCGGTGCAGTCGGCGGCAACCAGCAGGCTGGCGCCGTTAAAATAAGGAGCCTTCACCGGCACCAGCTTGATCTGTACCGGCCACTGGGAAAGCTGGCTTCGGGCCGCGCCGCCGACAGAGGGCACAGTCTCCGCCGGCTGCCGCCGGATACTCCGGGATTGGGTGCCGGGACATCCGCAGGGCAGCTGCTGCTTCTGCTCCTTTGCCAGCCGGACAGCCGCCTCATCATAGGCGGGGGCTTCCCGCTCCTCAAAGGTGATGGCGTCGGCGGGACAGGCCGGAAGACAGTCCCCCAGGCCGTCGCAGTAATCCTCCCGGGTCAGGCGCGCCTTGCCGTTTACCATCTCAATGGCGCCCTCATGACAGGCTTTGGCGCAGGCGCCGCAGCCATTGCATTTTTCTTCATCGATCCGAATGATTCTCCGCAGCATTTGTTACCCCTTTCGTGTTTCGTTTCCCGGGGATGGGCAGCTTCTCCCATCCCACAATCAAAGTATACCACATTTCTGCGCAAATGGACAGATGAACTTATCAGAAGCGCAAAAAGTTTTTGGAAAACCGCCCCGCGCCCGCTCTCACTCCATGAACCCGCCGCCCAGCACCACCTCGCCGTCGTAGAAGGCGGCCAGCTGGCCGGGAGCCGGAGCCCGCTGGGGCTGGTCGAACAGCACTTCGGCCCGGTCACCCGCAAGGCGGATGGTGCAGGGGGCCAGCGGCGCCCGGGAGCGAATCTTGACGCAAACCCGCATGCCGTCCCGGAGGCTGCCGGGGAAGGTCATGGTCAGGTCGGTGACGGTGATGCCGGGAGCGTACTCGTCCCCCGAATCAGCCAGATAAATCCGGTTGGTGTCCGGATCGATCCGTTTGATGAAGACCGGACGGCCCAGGGCGATGCCCAGCTTTTTCCGCTGGCCCACCGTATAGTGGAGGATGCCCTTGTGACGGCCGCAGACCTGCCCCTCCGGGGAGATGAAGTCCCCCTCCGGACAGGCTCCGGCCCGGGCCTCGATATAACCGGCGTAGTCGTTGTCGGGGATGAAGCAGTTCTCCTGACTGTCGGGCTTCCGGGCGCAGTCCAGACCCAGCGAGGCGGCGATTTCCCGCACCTTCTCCTTGGGCAGGGCGGCCAGAGGCAGCAGCAGCCGGGACAGTACCGGCTGACCCAGCCGGCAGAGCATATAGGACTGATCCCGCTCCAGGGCTTCTCCCCGGCAGAGAAGGGTATGCTCCCCCTCCCGCCGCAGGGCGGCATAGTGGCCGGTGGCGATGCAGTCAAAGCCCTCCCGGTCGGCGGTGTCCAGCAGAGCCTTAAATTTCACCCTGGGATTGCAGACCACGCAGGGATTGGGCGTCCGTCCCCGCCGGTACTCGGCGATGAAATAGTCCACAACCTCCCGCTGAAACAGCGGCCCCATCTCCCCCACCATCAGCGGAATGCCCAGCTGCCGGGCCACCTGCTCTGCGTCCCTGACCGCTCCATCGTGGGCGGGGCTCATCCGCAGCACCAGACCGGCCACCTCACAGCCCTGCTCCCGCAGCAGATGGGCGCAGACCGCGCTGTCCACGCCGCCGGACAGCGCCACCAATACCTTCTTCGGCAATATCCTTCCTCCTCACGAAAAAGCGCCCCCGACAAAACGCCGGAGGGCGCAGACAGTTCGGCTCTGCAGGCTCAGTGGCACTGGCAGTCGTGGCAGTCCTCGGTCAGAGGGCCGACGATGGGCAGCGGATCGATGCCCTGACGGGTATAGTAGTCGGAGATGGCCGCCTTGATGGCCTGCTCCGCCAGCACCGAGCAGTGCACCTTGACGGGGGGAAGGCCGTCCAGCGCCTCCATCACGGCGCTGTTGGTCAGCTTCAGGGCCTCGGACAGGGGCTTGCCCTTGATCATTTCGGTGGCCATCGAGCTGGTGGCGATGGCGGCGCCGCAGCCGAAGGTCATGAACTTCACATCGACAACGGTGTCATTCTCGATCTTCAGATAGATCTTCATGATGTCGCCGCATTTCTGGTTGCCCACCTCGCCGATACCGTTGGCATCGGGCAGCTCGCCCACATTGCGGGGATTGGCGAAATGATCCATTACTTTAGCACTGTACATGGGATGTTTCCTCCTTGGATTCGGTCAGTTTTTCTGTTCTTCCAGCATCATCTGCTGCCAGACGGGCGACATGGCCCGCAGTCTTTCAATTACAGTGGGAATCACCTGCAGGGCGTAGTCCACGTCCTCTTCAGTGTTGTATTTGCCCAGGCTCAGCCGCAGGGAGCCGTGGGCGGTGCCGTGATCCAGTCCGATGGCCAGCAGCACATGGGAGGGATCCAGCGAGCCGGAGGTGCAGGCCGAGCCGGAGGAAGCGGCGATGCCGTTCAGATCCAGCCAGAGCAGAATGCCCTCGCCCTCGATGCCCTCAAAGGAGATGTTCACGTTGGTGCAAAGCCGGTGCTCCCGGCCGCCGTTGAGGCGGGTGTGGGGAATCTGCAGCAGGCCGTCGATCAGCTTGTCCCGCAGGGCGGTCATTCTGGCCACCTTTTCGTCGAAGTTCGTATAGGCGTCCTCGATGGCCTGTCCCAGACCGACGATGGAGGCCAGGTTCTCGGTGCCGGCCCGGTGACGGGTCTCCTGCGCGCCGCCGTCCATGAAGTTGTCGATGAAGACGCCCTGACGGATGTAGAGGACGCCCACGCCCTTGGGCGCGTGGATCTTGTGGCCGGAGAGGGAGAGCATGTCAATGTTCTGCTCCTCCACATTGATGCGGACATTGCCCACGGCCTGCACGGCGTCGGTGTGGAACCAGACCTTCTTCTCCCGGCAGATGCGGCCGATCTCAGCGATGGGCTGGATGGTGCCGATCTCGTTGTTGGCGTACATGATCGAGACGATGGCGGTGTCGGGCCGGATGGCCTTCTCCACATCGGCGGGATCCACATAGCCCTCGCTGCTGACCGGCAGGTAGGTCACCTCGAAGCCCTCTTTTTCCAGGGACTGGCAGGTGTGCAGGA
Organism: Oscillospiraceae bacterium; assembly: GCA_029098085.1. Taxonomy (GTDB): domain Bacteria; phylum Bacillota; class Clostridia; order Oscillospirales; family Ruminococcaceae; genus Faecivivens. The sequence goes on along the minus strand of JAQXNQ010000155.1, from coordinate 1,085 downwards.
TGGCGTGATGCTCAAAAGCCGAGGTGATGATGTGCTTTTTGCCGCGGGCGGCAAGCCGTCTGGCGGCGCCCTTCACGGCCCAGTTGTCCGACTCGGTGCCGCAGCCGGTGAAGTAAATCTCACGGGGCTTGGCGCCCAGAGCGGCTGCCACCCTGGCGCGGGCCTCCTCCACGGCGGCCCGGGACTCCTGGCCGATGGAGTAGAGGCTGGAGGGGTTGCCGTAGTTCTCGGTCAGCCAGGGCATCATGGCCTGCAGAACCGAATCCGAGATCTTTGTGGTGGCACTGTTATCCAGATAAACAAGATGATCCATCAAAATCATACCTTTCTCATGGGATGGGCGGCGGGACCGCCTGTATAGACGCTTTCCCCGGCGGGAAAGAGCAATTCCCCGCAGTCAGCGGGATGATAGCTGTGTATTGCGGACGGAATTCCTGCGGGTGGGTACGCTTCCATCAGGTCGTCAGAACCATCAGCGTTCTGCCCGGGTTTCCGCCGTTTTTCTCACCGGGACTATTATATACCAATTCGGTATGAATTACAAGTAGTTTGGAGAAAAATTTCCGCTCCGGACATAATTCATCGAAATTTCTGGCTCTGCGCCACGGCCAGCTGATCACAGCGCTCGTTTTCCGGGTGTCCAGCGTGGCCCTTGACCCACTGATAGTGCATCTGATGGCGCTCCAGCTGCACCAGAAGCCGCTCCCACAGATCGGGATTGAGGGCCTTGTCCTTTTTATTGCGCATCCAGCCGTTGGCCTTCCACTTGTAGACCCAGCGCTGGGTGATGGCGTCGATGATGTACTTGGAGTCGCTGATCAGCGTCACCTCGCAGGGGAATTTCAGGGCGGTCAGGCCCTCGATGACGGCTGTCAGCTCCATGCGGTTGTTGGTGGTGGAGGCTTCCCCGCCGGAAAGCTCCTTCCGATGCCCCTCGCACTCCAGAATGGCGCCCCAGCCGCCGGGGCCGGGGTTGCCGCTGCAGGCACCGTCGGTGTATAAGTTGACCTGTTTCATAGACAGAATCCTTTCGTCTGCGTCAAATCGGATCAGAGTCCGAATTTTTCTCGTTACATTTCAGTATA
>JAQXNQ010000154.1 GCA_029098085.1 Oscillospiraceae bacterium | reverse complement strand
GGTGTGGAATGGCGGGTTGCGGAGATTCCCGCCGAGGTGCCCGCAGAGATTCCCTTCGAGGGCCGCTACTGGGTATACAACAGAAGCACCGTGGACATTAACACCGTGGTGGAAAAGGCGCCTGAGCTGAAGGCCCTCTGTGACAGATACGGCCTGGAGATCTTCAGCCTGACCAGCTACCTGAACCCCAAGGATCACGAAAAGATCGAGCAGGTGCTCAAAGCCGCCCAGATCGTCGGCGCGCCCATGGTTCGCGTTTTCCCGCCCCAATACAGCGAAAAAACCAACTACAACGAAGAGTTCGCCGCCATGCGCAAGGATGCCGAGTACCTGGAGGGTCTGGCCCGCCAATACGGCGTCAAGATCATCTTTGAGATCCATATGGACAACCTGCTGGCCAGCCCCAGCTCCGCCCGCCGGATGCTGGAGGGCCTGGATCCCAACTGTCTCGGCCTGATCTTCGACCCTGGCAACATGGTCAACGAGGGCTTTGAGAATTACAAGAAGAGCCTGGATATGCTGGGCAGCTATGTGGCCCATGTCCACATGAAGAACGGCATCCTGCAGCAGGACGGCGTGGACGAGCTGGGCGCCGCCAAATGGAAGAGGGTCTGGACGCCTCTGAAAAACGGCATGGCCGATCTGAAGAAATTCTTCCAGGTGCTGCAGGCCAGCGGCTATGACGGAACCGTCTCCATTGAGGATTTCTCCAATGAGGAGAGCACCCGGGATAAGCTGGCACACAATCTGGAATATCTGCGGCAGCTGTACGCTGCCACCCGTCCTGAAGAAAAGGCGGAATAACGAACTGCGCAAAAGTGTGGTCAAAGCAAAAAAGCCCACAACCTCCATGGCTGTGGGCTTTTTCAGTGGTGGAGACGGCGGGAATCGAACCCGCGTCCGAAAACCTATCCACTCAGCTTTCTCCGGGTGCAGACGGTCTATTTAAGGTTCCCGCTCCGGCCCGCCGGCCGTCAGGCTGACCGGAGCAGTATCCCCTGATACGTCATCCGGGGCCAGGGAGCTCCCCGGTGACGTTGACCACTGATTTGAACCCGACAGGACCCGTGGTGCTGACCTGTTCAGGCAGCCGCGTTAATTACGCAGCAAAAGCTAAGGTTCTAGTGTTAGATTTAGCGTTTAATTTAGGTGCGACGATTATAGAGCCTTCGCCCGCTCTACCCGCTTACCAAGCTTCCAAGTCCCCGTCGAAACCTTTACGTCCCCATATGGGACGGCTTTCGCCGTAACCCGAAACTCATTGAGAAAAAAGCTTATTCCAGTTTGCCTCCTGCGAAGCCCTGATATTCATCCAGGAAAAATTCGGCGTGCCGCTCCATATACAGTCCCAGCCCGTCGCCTTTATAACTCAGATGAATGGTCAGGTTGCCGAAATAATCATCGATCAGATCCACCTTCAGCCGCAGCTTATGATCCTCTGTCCAGGCGCCGCTGCTGATGCAGCGGTACCGGTGATCGCCGGGTCTGCCGATGGTGTCACCGAAATACCCGTCCTGAGGGAAGGTACTGATGACCGTCTTTCCGATGCCGAAGGGCAGCTCCTTGTATCCCTGGGCGTTTTCCCAGCAAAGAACGCCTTCATCCTCCGAAAGCTTTACAGCCAGCCGGGTGATGCCCATGGGATTGTCCTGCAGGGCATAAAACCTTCCATTGATACAACCGGCCGCGGCAGAGGTTTTCGCACCCTGCACCACCGGATATTTCAGAGAGGAAAGACGCGTCTGCAGCCGCTGCTGCGCCTCCCCGTTTTCCGGGAGAGACTCCTTTCTGCAGGGCTCCTTGATCCGCTGCCAGAGAGCACGGAAAACCGTAGCGTAAGCATTTTCATTGCCCTGGGTATCCGCCGTGCAGACAAAGAGCAGATCTTCTTCCGGCATGCAGATCGCCAGCTGGGTTCCCATGCCCAGGAAGGAGAAGGTGCTGTCCGCCGTGACCCAGATCTGATAGCCGTAGCCGCGCGTTCCGTGTCCCGGCTCCACAAAGCCGTTCTGGCAGTTGTCGATCTGTCTGGAGACTGCAGCTCTGACATAATCGGCGGGAAGGAGCTGCTCGCCCCGCCAGTTGCCTTTGTTCATCACCAGACGGGCAAACCTGGCCAGATCCATCAGCGTGCATTCCACGCCGGACCCGCCCCAGGCATATCCCTCAGGCGCCTTGACGCACCAGGATTCCGGCGAAAAACCGGTTTTATAAAGGGCGCGTTCCTTCAGGAAAGTGAGAAAATCCCTGCCGGTCAGGCGCTCCACGATAGCATCCAGCAGATAGGTGCCGGCCGTATCGTAATTGAAAATCGTCCCTGCAGGGTGCGAGGGTTTTTCCGCATGGAAAAAGGTCCAGACCCAGTCCGACTCTTCATAGGCCGGCATCCGGGCACAATAGGTCGGCACTGAAAAGGGCGTCGCCATCATCAGCAGATCCCGGACGGTGGTCTCCCGGATATAGGGATGCAGCTCCTCGCTGTCATGCTCCGGGAAGAACCGGATCACCGGATCCGAAAGCCGCAGCAGTCCGTCCGCCTCCAGCAGTCCGACGGCCATGGAGGTGAAGGTTTTGCTGACCGAATACATCCGGTGAAGGGTTTCCGGTCCGAAAGGCGGACGGTAACCCTCTGCGAAAACCCGGTCTCCCTTCAGAAGGGCGAAGCTGTGGAAGAAAACGCCTTCCTTCTCCACCTGATCCAGAAAGCCCAGAACATTTTCGGAAAGAATACCAACGCTTTCCGGCGTGGCCTTCACAAAAGTCGGTTCCATCAAACGCCCTCCTTTCAAAGCAGGCTCGTTATGCTTCAAAATAAAACAGCTGCTTTTTCTGCTCAGCCGTCAGGGCTGCGCCGTACTCACTGACAGAGAAGGCCTCCGCAAACCGGATGCGTCCGCCGCGTTCAGCGCCGTAGCGTTCGATCAGCTCCTTGCGGAACCGGGCGGCGGTTCTGGCAAACCGCACCGCGTAGCCCCGTTTTGCAGACATAATCTCCTCATCGGTGGTGCCGGCGGTGACCTTCATGCCGCAGAGCCACTCAAAACGCCCGTCCGGATCACTTTCCGGCGGAACGCTCTCCAGCTCACCGGCGGTATAGGGCAGCCACTCATACACCTGCGACACATTGGCATCGGCGATGCGAAGCTTTGTATCCGCGACACAATCGATATCCACCACCACATCAGGGCGGAAAGGCGGATTGGTGAAAGAATCCTCAAACTGCAGAATCACCGGCGTTCTGCGCAGGGCAGGCACATCCGGGCACTCATTGGGCACAATCAGCAGGTAGGAAGCGTCCTGCACGATCAGACCGGTATTCCGGTGATCGGTGTGATAGTCATTGGTTCGATGGGTGATGATCACATCCGGAGCCGCTGCGCGGATATACCGGGTCATGCGGCGGCGCATCTCCAGCGACGCGATGATCTCGCAGTCCTCCACATCGCTCCAGACGTCATACTGCACGCCCAGCATGGCCGCGACCTTTCCCGATTCCTCCGCCCGGCGGGCGGAAACCTCCGGACGGCTCAGCAGATGATGCCCGCCGGAGCCGTTGGAAACCGACAGAATCTGCACCTCATGACCGTTCTTCTTCAGCAGAGCGGCAAGGCCGCCGCCGCGGAATTCCACATCGTCCTGATGGGCGCCAATCAGCAAAACCTTCACAGCACCGCCCCCTTCCGGATCAAAGCCCGGTCACAAACTGCGCTGCCCGGGTGATCCAGTCCTGAATTTCCGGGTACACGCTGTCCGGCGTATTGGTCAGAAGATTGCCCAGGCTGAGGCCGTGGCCGCCTCTGGGATAGATGTGCAACTCGGCACCGATCCCCTGCTCCGCCAGAGCGGACGCAAACAGCAGAGAGTTCTGCACCGGAACGCCTCCGTCCGTCCAGGTATGCCACAGGAAGGCGGGCGGCGTGTCCGCCGTGACCTGCTTCTCCAGAGAAGTCAGGGTCAGCATGGCCTCGTCATTGGCCTGATCCCCCAGCAGATTCTCAAAGGAACCCCGGTGAGCCTTGGGGCCGCTGGTGATGACCGGATAGGAAAGCACCATGGCATCCGGGCGGCAGGATTCTCCGCCCAGTCCCCGCTCCTTCAGCAGATCGCTGTTCCAGAATACGCCCAGACTGGCTGCCAGATGACCGCCCGCGGAAAATCCGCAGACCGCAATCCGCTTTTCGTCCAGGTTCCACTCCGACGCATGGCTGCGGATCACCTTCATGGCAGCAGCCGCCTCGCAGAGCTGCGTGGGGAACCGCACACCGTCGGGCGCGCAGGAATAGCGAAGCACAAAGGCGCTGATGCCCGCCGCCAGAAAGCTCATGGCAATGGGGGTGGCCTCCCGATCGGAAGTAAAAACGTATCCGCCGCCGGGACAGATCAGCACCGCAGGCCGTTTCCGGTCGCTGCAGTACTCCGCGCTGTTCTCCAGAATGTATCCTGTAAAGGAAACTGCCTTGTCAGGAGCAGTCAGGCCGGCCTTTTCATAGTCCAGCCCCAGTTCCAGCTCTTTTACAAACATGTCTGCCGCCTCCTCAGCGCTGACGCTGTTTCATGGCCCGCTCGATCTCGCGCTTGGCTTCCCGCTTGGCCATGTCCTCCCGCTTGTCGTGGAGCAGCTTGCCCTTGCAGAGCCCCAGCTCCATCTTCACGCGGCTGTTTTTGAAATAAAGCGAAAGAGGAATCAGCGTCAGGCCGTCCTGTTTGACACGGCCCATCAGCCGCATGATCTCCCGCTTATGCATCAGGAGCTTCCGAACCCGGAAGGAGTCCCGATTGAAAATATTGCCCTTTTCATAGGGGCTGATGTGCATGCCTTTGACGAAAAGCTCGCCTCCGTCAACGGTGCACCAGCTGTCCTTCAGATTGACGCCGCCCATGCGGAGGGACTTCACCTCGGTGCCGACCAGCTCAATGCCGGCTTCAAAGGTCTCCAGCACAAAATAATCGTGCCGCGCCTTCCGGTTGACGGCAATCAGCTTGGTGCCGGTCTTATCGGCTGCCATCCGCAGAACACCGCCTTTCTGAAACAAATCGTAATGTGAGATTAAAGTATACTCTTTGGAAACAGATCAGGCCATATCCACCCGATTTTCCAGGGCCTTGTTCAGGGTCACCGTATCGGCATACTCCAGCTCCCCGCCCACGGGGATGCCGAACGCCAGCCGGGTCACCTTCAGCCCCAGGGGCTTGAGCAGCTTGGAGACATACATGGCCGTGGCCTCCCCCTCAATGGTGGGATTGGTGGCCATAATGATTTCGGACACCTCCGTATCCTGCAGCCGAACAAGCAGCTCCTTGATGCGGATCTGCTCCGGGCCGATGCCGTCCAGAGGAGAAATCAGACCGTGCAGCACATGATACCGCCCGGTATATTCCTGCAGCCGCTCAAAGGCCAGCACATCCTTGGGACTCTCCACCACGCAGATCACCGAACCGTCCCGCTTGTCGGAGGAGCAGATGTCGCAGACCTCCTTATCGGTGAAGTTCTGGCAGATCCTGCAGCAATGGATGGACCTGCGCGCCTCCAGAATGCTCTCGGCAAAGCTTTTTGCCTCCGCCTCGGGCAGATCCAGCAGATGAAAGGCCAACCGCTGGGCGGACTTGCGTCCGATGCCGGGCAGGGAGGCAAAATGCTCCATCAGCCGTTTCAGCGAAACGGGAATGCTGTCCATCTAATCAAAACAGGCCGGGGATGTTCAGACCGCCGGAGATTTCGTTCATTCTGGTTTCGGTCTCTTCCTCCACCTTGCGGAGAACCTCGTTGACGCCGCTGATGATCAGGTCTTCCAGATCCTCAATAGCCTCGGGATCCACGATCTCGGGCTTGAGCTTGATGGCCTTGAGCACCTTGTCGCCGGTCATGACGATCTCCACAACGCCGCCGCCGACGGTGGTGGTGTATTCCTTCTGCTTGATCTCTTCCTGCGCCTTCTCCATCTGCTCCTGCATCTTCTGAGCCTGCTTGATCATGCTGCTCATATTCTGGGGGGCGCCGTAGCCCTGAGGAAGTCTTGCTTTCATTGGGTATTCATCCTTTCGGTAATGTTGGAGCCGAACGGCTCCTCATTCCCGCACGTGGATTTCCACATTGCGAGTTGCTGCTTTCTGTAAAATATCATCAAGGGCAGCCGAAGTCCCGGAGGCCTCCTGCTGTTCCTTTTTCACAACACGAAGTCTGTGCCGGCGTCCCAGCTTCTCCTCCACAATATCGGCCAGCCGGGCGCCGATATTGTCCGCCAGCAGCAGCTTTTTCAGCATGGCATTGGGAGACTGGATCAGAACCACATTGCCGCTTCGGGCGGCTGTGGAGTCCTGCAGCAGGACATACAGCGCCGGTTCCTTGACCGCCAGCTCCTGCAGCAGTCCTGCCCACTGGGGAAGAGGCTCGATCTTGCCGGAAAGCACCTCGGCATCGGGTGCGGCGGCAGGACGGGAAACCTCTGCCGGACGGGGCGAGGGCGCCCGGGCGGTCTGCAGTCCGGCAGACACCATCCGCTCCAGCTCGGCAATCCGGGCTGTCAGGGCGGCTGTATCCACGGCAGGCTGTGCCGTCTTCTGAGGGACGGACGTGGTTTCGGCGGAGCAGAGACGGATCACCGTCATCTCCATTTCAACCTTCTTGTTGACGCTGCGGCCCAGATTGTCCAGACAGTGCTGGAAGCCGCTCAGCACATCCATCAGCCGATCCAGAGAAACCGAAGCAGCCTGCTGCTTCAGCCTTTCCAGCTCATCCGGCAGACAGACCACCAGCTCGGCTGGATCGCTGACCGACCGGCAGAGCAGCACGTCCCTGAAATGGGCGATCATCTCGCTGCAGAGCCTGTCAATGCCCTTGGCGTTTTCATACAGCTCACTGACCAGACGGAGGGCTGTGCCGGTTTCACGGCTCAGAATGGCCTCTGCCAGAGCAAAAATCTGCTCGCTTCCGGCAATGCCGGCCGTGGAAGCGACCACTTCCATGTCCACATGGTCGGAAAAGGCCACGCATTGATCCAGCAGGGAAAGAGCGTCCCGCATGCCGCCGTCCGCCAGCCGGGCAATGAGCCGGGCCGCGTCCTCGGTCAGGGTGAAATCCTCCTGGCTGCTGACCGTCAGAAGCCGGTCGGCGATGTCCACCGGACGGATCCGCCGGAAGTCATACTGCTGACACCGGGAGATGATGGTCTGGGGCACCTTGTGGATTTCGGTGGTGGCGAGGATAAACAGCACATGGGGCGGAGGCTCCTCCATGATCTTCAGCAGCGCGTTGAAGGCGCTGGTGCTGAGCATGTGAACCTCGTCGATGATATAGACCCGGTACTTGCAGACAGAAGGCGTATAGCTGGCCTCGTCCCGCAGATCCCGGATATCATCCACGCCGTTGTTGGAGGCGGCGTCCATCTCGGTCACATCCAGAATGCTGCCATCCTCGATGCCCCGGCAGATTTCGCACTCCAGGCAGGGATTTCCGTCCACCGGATGAAGGCAGTTGACCGCCTTTGCCAGAATTTTGGAGCAGGTGGTCTTGCCCGTTCCCCGGGAGCCGGTAAAAAGGTAGGCATGAGCGGTTTTGCCCAGCCGAACCTGATTCTGAAGGGTTTGGGTGATGTGCTCCTGCGACACCACATCGGAAAAGACCTTTGGACGCCATTTCCGATAAAGCGCCAGATACATCGCCACTCCTCCTCCCAGATTCCCGCCGTAAAAGAACAAACGCCCCGACCGTCGGCAGGGGCGCTCTTTCGACCGTACGGCCGGACATACGGAGCTAAAGGCTTTGCTGCATCACATGGGATGATCCGCTTAATGCTGCTCGGTTCCCCGCCTGACATGGTTCACGGTACCCCATCGTGCAGGACCCGCAGCTCCGTATGTCCGGCTGCACGCTCCCGACAGGTATTCCATTCGCGCTTTCTCATTATACACTATTTTTCTTCGCTTGACAAGTCTTTTTTTGCTTTCCGCCGGAAAGCTTCATCCGGCCCGGTCCGGCACAGAGATTTTTCCCCGGATTTTCCGGAAAACTTTCCATTAAAAAAGAAATTAGGGCTTTTACCCGGCGAAAACTTATGTTATAATATAGCTGTTGATGTGTGCCCGTTCGTCTTTGAGGTCTGCGGAGCTTCCGCCTCGTTTTCTTTATATACAGCCGTATGATTCCCCCATGGACTCATGCTGTCATCAGGGAGGTCTTGCCATGAAAAAACGTCTTGCCGCTCTTGTCACCCTTTTTGTGCTGGTTGTGACCAGCCTGCCCTTTACGGCCTTTGCGGCCGACGCTGATCCGGTGACCGGGTTCACGGTCAACAGTCAGGCCGTTTATCTGATCAACAACGAATCCGGCATGGTCATCTACGAAAAGAACGCCGACACCCCCATGTATCCCGCCTCTCTGGTCAAAATCATGACAGCGCTGATTGCCATTGAGAACTGCTCGGATCTGGAGGGCACCGTGACCACGGCCCCCTACTGGGTCTTTGACGAGCTGTACGGCATGAACGCCTCCAACGCCGACATCCGGCCCGGCGAGGAGGTCCGGATGATCGATCTGCTGTACGCCCTGATGCTCCGCTCGGCCTGTGAAGCGGCGGGCATCATCGCCGACTGCATTGCAGACGGCGACGAAGCGGCCTTCGTCCAGATGATGAATGACAAGGCGAAGGAAATCGGCTGCACCAACACCCACTTCACCAATCCCCACGGTCTGCACGACGAGAATCAGTACACCACGGCCAAGGACGTCTACCTGATCACCAAATACGCCATGCAGTACCCCATCTTTGTTCAGATCGCCACCAGCAACAAGTACACCATGCCCGCCACCAACAAACACTCGGAGGAGCGCACCATCTCCCACACCTGCGCCATGATGGATCCCAACCGGGGCGGCACCTGGTACTATGAGTACATCAGGGCCATCAAAACCGGAACCACCGATGAAAGCGGCCGCAATCTGGTTTCCTTTGCGGAAAAGGACGCCTACAGCTACACGCTGGTCACCATGGGTGCGCCCATCTATTACGACAACGGCGACACCATCGGCGACAACCTTTCCTATGTGGACGCCAAGAGCCTGTACGAATGGGCCTTCAACAACTGGTCGGTCCGCACCGTCGTCAAAACCTCGTCGGTCAAGGGACAGGTCAAGGTCAACATGGTCAAGGACAAGGACGTGGTCAATGTCTTCCCGGCCAATGAAGTGGAGCGGCTGATGCGCAAGGACATCGACCTTTCCTCCCTGCAGGAAATCAAGGTACTGGAGGAAGAGGTGGACGCCCCCGTCACCGCCGGGCAGAAGCTGGGCACGCTGGAAATCAAGCTGGCTGACGAAACCATCGCCAAGGTGGATCTGGTGGCCGGTGAAAGTCTGGAGCGCAGCAACTGGCTGTATTTCCTGAGGCGGCTGAAAAATTTTTTCACCTCGACGCCCTTCAAACTGATTATCGTAGGTATCATCCTGTTGATCGGCGTCTACATTGCCTACATGATTACCTACAACAAGAAGCGGCGCAGAAAACGCCGCAGAACCGGCCGTCGGTTCTGATTCCCGTCCTGAAGCAGGGCAGAAGGAACAGCCTTCCGCCCTGTTTTTCTGCCCATCTCATCAAAAGGAGTGCTTTGCTTGCTGATTATGATCATCATGCTGGCCGGCGTACTGGTCGGTCTGCGATTCTTTCCGCCCAAATACAATAAAATCAATCTGCGGCTGCAGACGGTCTGCACCGCCCTGCTGATCTTCGCCATGGGCGTGTCTCTGGGCAGCCAGCCGGACTTCATCGAGAAGATTTCCTCCATCGGGCTGCAGAGCCTGGTGCTGGCCCTTTGCGGCATCGCCCTTTCCACCCTGCTGGTCTGGCTCTTCACCCGCCGGTGGAAGCAGTAAGGAGGGCTGAAAATTGGTTTGGATTGCCGTTATCTGCCTGCTGCTGGGCATCTGCTGCGGACTGTGGATCTTCCCGTCCGAGGTTTCCGCGCTGATCAGCGGGCTGTCTGACTGGATACTCTATCTGCTGATGTTTCTGGTGGGCATCAGCGTGGGACTGAACAAGCTGGCCTTCCGCAAGATCCGGGAATACCATCTGCGGATTCTCATCATTCCCTTCGGCATCGCCCTCGGCTCGGTGCTGGGCGGCATTCTGGGCGGCCTGGTGCTGGGCATGCCTCTCTGCGACAGCGTCCCCATCACGGCCGCCATGGGCTGGTACAGCCTGTCCGGCGTGCTGATGACCGATCTGAGCGGCCCCGGCGCAGGCGCCATCGCCTTCCTGTGCAATCTGCTGCGGGAGATTCTCTCCTTCCTGCTGATCCCTGTCATCGCAAAGCATCTGGGCTACTACGCCGCCATGGCGCCGGCCGGCGCCACCAGCGAGGATACCACCCTGCCCATGTTCGTCCGCTATACCAATGAGGAAATCGTCGTCATGGCCGTCCTCAACGGCGCGATCTGCTCCGCGCTGGTACCGGTGCTGACCCCGTTCCTCTACCGGATCTTCTCCTGATAAAATTCACAGCAGCCCTTTGGATCGATCCGGCTGCCCTCCCCGATCCGGTGCTGTCTGCTGAAGGGCCAGGGCTTTCTCCGGCAGAAGCAGCAGCGCCCCCGTCGGTAGACCGTCTCCCGGTCATCCTCGTAAAACCAGACGCAGCGTTCACAGCATTTTTCCATATTTCCTCCAAAGCAAAAGGACTGCCCAACCGGACAGTCCTTTATTCTTGCACTCAGCGGATAACCTTGCCCTTGCCGCCCTTCTTCTCGGGCTGCACAGCCACTTCCCGGCTGCCGATGTCGGTGAAGATGGGAGCATCGTCGTCTTCTTCTTCTTCCTCGTCGTCCTCGTCATCATCGTACTCATCGTCATCATCGTCGACATCGCCGCGAACCTGCCGCTCGTGGGGTTCAATGATGTACTTGACCAGATAGGGATAGGAGTTGAAGCAGACGATAAAGCCGATGGTCGTAAAGCCAAGGGGAATCACCAGAATCAGCGAAATGGGGAAGAACAGCGCCAGCGGAACAGCGATCAGCAGCACAAAGAACAGGGTGATCACATTAGTCTTCAGGCCCAGGAAAGCAAAGATGGCGGAATTCTTGATGATGTATTTCACCGGCAGATCGACGGTGACCAGCATCAGATAGGTGTAAAAGCGCATGAACATCAGGATGATTTCTACCAGGATGCAGAAGCCCAGCGGCAGCGCCATGGCCCAGGACATGCCGGAGTTCATAAAGTACCACAGGAAGGAGACGGTGGCCACCCCGGTCACAATGGTGTCAATGTAAAAAACGGCCAGCGCCTGTTTGAAGTTGCTCTTGAAAGCATCCCAGAAATCCGACACCATGAAGACCGGCTTCTCCTGAGCGAAATTCCGCAGGATGTAGGTGATGCCCGCCATGGCCGGGCCAATAGGCAGACAGGACACCAGCAGCAGCAGAACCATCAGGATCATCTCAGCGGAGTCCGCACGGGCCCATCCGTTAAAGACATAGGTACAGGCCGCCACCAGCGGAATGCAGAACAGGCAGAACAGCAGATTCAGCTCCACGATCTTCCAGAACTTCCGGAAATACAGCTCGAAGAAGAGGAAAAAGCGCTTCTTTTTAGGCGCGTCCTTGTCGACGCCGGGGCCGGGTTTGCTGTAATTGAACATTCCAAACAGTGCCATTTCAACAATCTTTCCTTTCAATCATCCGGAAATGCATCCGACGTCAGCGGTGTGCTGACGGCCCCGGCGGTTCTCCCGGACCGCCAGGCGTTGTCCGATTCTCAGAATGCCGTCTTCCGACCTTTTTCTGCAAAATCAGATACCATATAATTATGCGGCATATAGTCTCTTTTGTCAAGAGAGAGCATTCGGACAAATTATAAACGATTCGTTAACTCCCGCATAACAGCGGCCCCAGCAGGCCGGTGCAGAGTCCGCTCAGACCCGCTGCCATCAGAATCAGCAAAAACAGCAGGAAAAATTTCACTCCATACCGTCTGACCTGCTGCTGCAGCGGCTGAGCATCGCTGCTCAGCATGGTCAGAAACAGCTTCCCGGACATCCGCAGGGCACTGCGGCTTCCCTGCAAAAAGCAGCAGGCGCAAACCGCCTCCGGCACCGCCAGCAGCAGCACACAGCCAATGCCGCCTGCCCCTAGCTGCCGGTACAGCTCCCCCATGCAGCCTCCAATACCCATTCCCCGCACCAGCAGCGCCGTCAGCACAGCCGGCTGCCCCACAGCACAGAAGCCGCTGACCAGCAGCAGCGCCAGCATGCCCGAGGCGGAGAGCAGCGCCGACAGGAAGGCCTGCTGCCAGTCACCCGCCGCCCGCACCTCCAGAAAGCTGCGGGTCAGATCAGACAGCTCTTCCCCGGTCCGTCCGGCTCCGATGACCACGCCGGAAAGGAAAATCCCCCACAGGCAGGGCGTCAGCAGGTCCTGCCTGCGCAGGGACTCCCGGCTGATCACCACACCTTTTACGGGTTGTACATCTCTCGCTTTCTCCATCGCCCTTCCTCCTTTGCCCTCATTCTATGAGCAGGGCAAAAGAAAAAGAACCGGTTGAAGGCCGGTTCACGAAATACAGATCGTGTTATTTTACTGTAAAATCCGAATTGCTATATAAAAGAGGCTTTTAAGATCCGTCCCTGGTATACCGTTAGGATTATTTATCTGTACTATTCCAAATGTTTTACTTCAGGGCTACCCCATCCGGCCCCAGCATGGTACGCAGAGCATCCAGCAGAGCATCCTCAGGAGAAACGGTGAGGCGGCCCGGCGGATAGCAGTACCGTTTCTGATCGGCAAAATACAGCTTCACCGGGCTGCTGCCGGGATAACGCCGAAGCAGCTCCAGCACCTGGGAAAGCCGCCGATCCTCCTGACCGGTCAGGCGCAGGTACACGGTTTGGGCTTTGGGCACATAATCGTTCAGAGAAATCAGTCTGCTGCAGAGCACCTTGGGCTCCTCTTCCTCCCGAAGGGAAAGGGTGCCCTCCACCACCAGCGGCTCTCCCGAACGGATCAGAGCGCTCTGCTCCTCCAGCGTCCGGGGGAAAATCACCACCTCAATGGTGCCGGTCATATCCTCCAGCCGGGCAAAGCACATGGGCTTGCCGCCCTTGGTGTTGATGGTCTTGACACCGCCCAACACGCCCAGCAGCCGCACCGGCTTTTTGTCCGGCAGTCCGGCCTCCGCCGCTTCCAGCAGACGCGACGTCCGATCCATCCGGTACTGCTGCACCAGGGGCTCGTACTGCTGCAGCGGGTGACCGGTCAGGTAAAAGCCCAGGGCTTCGTATTCGTATTTCAGAAGATCGCTCTGGCTGTACTCGCCGCAGCGGTAGATCTCCGCCTGCGCCGGTGCGGAATCCTCCATGGCGGAGAAGAGATCCATCTGTCCGGCCGCCTGATCCCGGCCCTGAGAGGCGGCGGCGTCCAGCACCCGCTCGCAGGAGTTGTACAGCTCCTTGCGGGTGTAGCCCCGGCCGTCCAGGGCGCCGCAGCGGATCAACGACTCCAGCGCCCGCCGGTTCAGGTCCCTGCCGTACATCCGCACGCAGAAGTCCTGCATGCCGGTGAAGGGGCCATTCTTCTCCCGCTCCTCCACCAGCTGATCAATGACGGCCCGTCCAAGGCCCTTGACCGCCAGCAGACCGAACCGGATGGCGCTGCCCTCCGAGGTGAAGGCCGACACACTTTTGTTGATATGGGGCGGCAGAATGGCGATGCCCTTTTCCCGGCATTCTCCGATATACTCCAGCAGCTTGCCGGTGCTGTCCAGCACCGAGGTCAGCAGCGCCGCCATATAGGCCTGGGGATAGTGACATTTCAGATAGGCGGTCTGATAGCTGATGATGGAATAAGCGGTGGCGTGGGCCTTGTTGAAGGCATACTCGGCAAAGGAGGACATCTCGTCGAAGATCCGGTCAGCAATCTCCTCCGGCACGCCGTTTGCCACTGCGCCCGGCACGGCGGGGGTGCCGTCGCTGTCATCCTTGCCGTGGATGAAAATCTGCCGCTCGGCTGCCATGACGTCCGCCTTCTTTTTGGCCATGGCCTTGCGCACCAGATCAGCCCGGCCGTAGGAATAACCGGCCAGCACCCGACAGACCTCCATGACCTGTTCCTGATACAGCAGACAGCCGTTGGTCACCCGCAGAATCGGCTCCAGTTTGGGATGCAGATAGGTGGTGCCCGCCGGATTCTGGCGGTTTTTGATGAAAACCGGAATAGAGGAGGCGGGACCCGGCCGGTAGATGGAGGTGGCAGCCGTCAGATCCTCAATGGAACGGGGCTTCATCTGAATCAGCATCTGCCGCATGCCCGCCGACTAAAACTGAAAGACGCCCTCGGTCTCGCCCCGGGAGAACATCTGAAAGACCGCTTCATCCTCCAGTGAAATGGTTCTGACCGAAAAGTTCGGATGGGTGCGGCGGATTTCCTTTTCGCAGTGATCGATGACCGTCAGATTCCGCAGGCCGAGGAAGTCCATCTTCAGCAGGCCCAGCTCCTCCAGCGTGGTCATGGGATACTGGGTGATGATGGATTCGTCGCTTTTCTGCAGGGGCACATAGGCTGAAACCGGATCAGCGGTGATGACCACGCCGGCCGCATGAGTGGAGGCGTGGCGCGGCATGCCCTCCACCCGCTGAGCCATATCCAGCAGCTCGCGCACCTCAGCGCTGCCCTCCTGCAGCTCCCGCAGCTCCTTGGAGTCCTTCAGTGCCCGCTCGATGGTCATCTTCAGGCCAAAGGGGACCGCCTTGGCCACCCTATCCACCGCCTGATAGCTCATACCCATGGCGCGGCCCACATCCCGGATGGCCGCCCTGGCCGCCATGGTGCCGAAGGTGATGATCTGTGCCACATGGTCGGCACCGTATTTGCGCACCACATAGTCAATGACTTCCTGCCGCCGTTCATAGCAGAAGTCCACATCGAAGTCCGGCATGCTGATCCGCTCGGGATTGAGAAAGCGCTCAAAGATCAGCTGATATTTCATGGGATCCACGCCGGTGATGCCGATGCAGTAGGCGATCAGGCTGCCCGCGCCGGAACCGCGGCCCGGCCCCACCGGAATGCCCTGACTTTTGGCGTAGCGGATGAAATCCCAGACGATCAGATAATAATCGGTATAGCCCATCCGGGTGATGACGTCCATCTCGTAGTCCCAGCGGGCCTGCAGCTCGGGTGTGATCTCGCCGTACCGCTTTTTCAGGCCCCGGCGGGCCAGGTCGGCAAAGTATTCCTCATGATCCCGTCCGTCCGGCACGGCAAAATGGGGCAGACGGGTCTGTCCGAAGGTAAACTCCAGATTGCAGCGGTCGGCGATTTTCAGCGTGTTGTCCAGCGCGTCCTGAAAACCGGCCAGCGACTGCTCCATCTCGCTGCGGGACTTCAGATAAAACTCATCGGTGGGAAATTCCAGCACGCCGCCGTCCCCCACCACATGACCGGTCTGGATACAGACCAGGATGTTCTGCATCCGGGCGTCCTCCCGGCGCAGATAGTGGCAGTCGTTGGTGGCCGCCATGGGGATGCCCGTTTCCTCTGACAGCTGCCGCAGCCGGGGCAGAATCTCCAGCTGCTCCGGGATGCCGTGATCCTGCACCTCCAGATAATAGTTATCCGGCCCGAAAATATCCCGGTAGCGCAGAGCCGTCTCCCGGGCGCCGTCGTAGTCGCCGTTTACCAGCTTGCGGGGAATCTCACCGGCCAGACAGGCGGACAGGGCGATCAGGCCCCCGCTGTACCGCCGGAGCAGCTCCAGATCCACCCGGGGCTTGGAATAAAAGCCCTCGATACTGGACAGGGAGACCAGCTGCATCAGATTCTGGTAGCCCTCCTCGTTTTTGCAGAGCAGCACCAGATGGTACGGGCTGTTGTCCACCTTATGCACCTTATCAAAGCGGGTGCGGGGGGCCACATAGACCTCACAGCCGATGATGGGCTTGACGCCCTCCTTTTTGCAGGCTTTATAAAAATCAATGGCGCCGTACAGCACACCGTGATCGGTGATGGCCACGGCGTCCTGCCCCAGCTCCTTGACCCGGCGGGGCAGCTCCCTGATCCGGCAGGCGCCGTCCAGCAGGCTGTATTCGGTATGCAGGTGCAGATGAACGAAATCTCCCACGACGCGCGCCTCCCTCTCCGCTTTCATTCTGGCCTGCAGCCGTTTTTCCCGGCTGCGGATTATTTCCGCTCGCCCACCACAAAGCCGCTGACGGTGGTAAAAGCCACCATCCGTCCGGTGTCGTCGGTGACCACCACCTCGTACAGGCAGGTGCTTCTGCCGCTTTTGATGCAGTTGGCGGCGGCGTAC
>JAQXNQ010000153.1 GCA_029098085.1 Oscillospiraceae bacterium | reverse complement strand
GGCAAATGACCGTGGCCTTACATGGTGGAAACAGAGGGACTCGAACCCGCGACCTCTGCGATGTGAACGCAGCGCTCTAACCAGCTGAGCTATGCTTCCAAATCAGAATCTGCAGCTTTAAGCTGCAGATTCATTGTGGTGAAGATGAATGGACTTGAACCATCGACCCCCTGCATGTCAAGCAGGTACTCTAACCAGCTGAGCTACACCTTCATATTTGTCCGTTTGCCGTGACAACGATATTATTATAGCGCAGGAGAATGGATTTGTCAACACCTTTTTGCAAAAAAGTTTGGATGCAAAAGCTGCGCCCTGACGGAAGCAATGGGTCCCGGGTTCTGGCATCGGACATCATACAACCGGGATACAGGAAGTATGACTTTGATTTTGCGGTCATGCTGTGCTTTTTTACAAAATCCTGACCGGATTCCCTTTAAAAAACCGTCTTCTTTAAATTGACACCGTTTTAGCGCTATGGTATACTAAACCTTAAAGCAGGTTTTCCGCAAAATAAAAGAAAGGAGATTTTTCATCCGCACAGACGCGGGTGAAAAATCGCGGTACATGATTATGGAAATCACCATCCAGCGCACCACCGCGCCGAAACAGAAACCGGATGAAAATCATCTGATCTTCGGTCATGAATTTACGGATCACATGTTTGTGATGGACTGGGACAAGGACATCGGCTGGCATGACGCCCGGATCGTTCCCTATGGCCCGCTGGAGCTTTCTCCCGCCAGCAACTGCCTCCATTACAGCCAGGAGACCTTCGAGGGCCTGAAGGCCTACCGGACCGCCGACGGCCATATCCAGCTCTTCCGTCCCCAGGAGAACTTCAAGCGTCTGAACAACTCCAACGACCGTCTGTCCATGCCCAGAATCGACGAAGATTTTGCGCTGGAAGCGCTGAAAATGCTGGTTGAGCTGGACAAGGACTGGGTTCCTTACGGCGACGGCAGATCCCTGTACATCCGTCCCTTCATGATCGCCACCGAGCCCAACCTGGGCGCTCATTCCTCCACCCAGTACAAATTCCTGATCATTCTCAGCCCCGTGGGCGCTTACTATGCCAGCGGCCTGAACCCCGTCAACCTCTATGTGGAGACCAACTACGTCCGTGCCGTCAGAGGCGGCACCGGCTTTGCCAAGACCGGCGGCAACTACGCCGCCTCCATGAAGGCTCAGGACGAGGCCGCCGAGGTGGGCTTCTCCCAGGTTCTGTGGCTGGACGGTGTGGAGCGCAAATACATCGAGGAAGTGGGCGCCATGAACGTCTTCTTCGTCATTGACGGCGAGATTGTCACCCCCTCTCTTCAGGGCAGCATTCTCCCCGGCATCACCCGCAAATCCGTCATCGAGATCCTCAAGCACTGGGGCTATCCCGTTTCCGAGCGCCGCCTGTCGGTGGAAGAGCTGGTTAAGGCCTATGACGAGGGCCGCTTCACCGAGATGTTCGGCTCCGGCACCGCCGCCGTCATCTCCCCCGTGGGTCTGCTGCGGTACGGCGACAAGGACATGGTGCTCTCCGGCGGCACGATCGGCGAGCTCTCCCAGAAGCTGTACGACGAGCTGACCGGCATCCAGTGGGGCAAGCGTCCTGATCCTCTGGGATGGATCGTCAAGGTTTGCTGATGAAAACCGGCAAAGCGGAGCGGCTGATGGCTGCTCCGCTTTTTCTTTTCCGCGCCGGAGGCCTCCGCGCTGCTGCCGCACAGAACTGCATCCGGGCGGCTTACACAGACAGGACTGCAAAGTGGTGGGGCAGATTCTCAGAAAGTTTCCCGAAGGAATTCACAGAGTGACTGCATCTTTGCAGTCTTTGGAGAAAAACATGACAGACAGAAAAACGGTTTTGAAGGCGCTGAAGGCAGCCTTTCCCCATACAATCCCCATTTTTGCGGGCTTCTGGTTTCTGGGGATCACCTACGGCATTTATATGCGGGTGTCCGGCTTCAGCTTCTGGTTTCCCATGGTCATGAGCCTGACCATCTTTGCCGGATCGGCGGAATTTGTGGCGGTCAATCTTCTGCTGGGGGGCTTCAGTCCGCTGCAGACGCTGGCCATGACCCTGATGATCAACGCCCGCCACCTGTTTTACGGCATTTCCATGCTGGACAAATACAAGGGCACCGGCTGGAAAAAGTTCTATCTGATCTTCGGTCTGTGTGACGAGAGCTTTTCCATCAATTGCTCCGCCCGGATTCCCGAGGATGTGGACCGGGGCTGGTTCATGTTCTTTGTAACACTGCTCAACCACCTGTACTGGTTTTCCGGCGCTTCCCTGGGCGGTATTTTCGGCTCGCTGATTCAGTTCAA
>JAQXNQ010000152.1 GCA_029098085.1 Oscillospiraceae bacterium | reverse complement strand
GGCAGGATCACCCGCAATCTGTCCCTGGACCGGATCAGACGAGCGCAGGCGCAGAAACGGCCATCCAACACGCTGCAGGAGATTTTCGGTGAGCTGGAGGACTGCGCACCATCAGCCGATCCCGCTGACCGGCTGCACCTGGCCGACTGCTTCAACCGCTTTCTGGAGCAGCTTTCGCCGGATCGGCGGCGCATGTTCCTGCTGCGGTACTGGTATGCCTGCTCTATTCCGGAAACGGCCCGCCAGGTCGGCCGCAGCAGGTCTGCAGTTCAATCCGCCCTGACCCGCATCCGGAAAGAGCTGCAAGAGTTTCTGCAAAAGGAGGACATCACCGTATGAAGGGCGAAGATCTTTTTTCCGCTTTGACCGATATCCGCGAAGAATACATTCTGGAGGCAGCCCCCCAAAAACGCCCCTCTTCCGCCCTGCGCTGGTGCGGGCTGGCCGCCTGTCTGGCCCTGCTGGCGGGAGGCGTGTATGCCGGACTGCAGGCAGGCGTTCAGACAGCGCCTACGCCTGTTTCCAGCGGTGAAACGGCCGATCCTTCTCTTCCCATGCTGACCATCGGCTCAACCGGCAGCACCGCCGCCATGGGCTATGAGGGCTACCTCGCCTATGATATCTCTGAGCTGACAAACGCCAACCCCTGGACGGAGGACGCTGTCCTCTCCACCCTACCGGTCTTCCGGAATCTCCGGCAAACAGACGAAAGTGGCAGCGTCAGCCCCTTCCCCCGGGAGAAGATGGAGCAGCGGCTGACCGAAATGGCCGAACGGCTGGGACTGGAAAGCTATGTCATCACCGACGACTCCCCCGACGAAGAAACCCGGGCAGCCATCCTCGAAAAGGAGAAGCAGGTGGGCGGCAGTCTGCCGGAAAGCTATTTTGATCCCACCTGTCTGCGGATTCAGACGGACGGTCTGACGCTGGAGACGGACAGCGCCCTGCTGACCACCCTGTGGCTGGATCCGGCCCGGGACCTTCCCGGCGGCCCGCTGCCCCATGATGCTTCCCGGGCAGCCTGTGAGCAGGCGGCTGAGACCCTTCTGGAGGAATACGCTTCCCTGCTGGGCATGGAGCAGCCGGTCACCAACATCAGCGGCGGCGACCGAAACATCTACGGCGAGCAGAGCTTCGGCATCGGCTTCTATGAGGGCGCTGGGGACCTGACTGACCGGATCCTGGGGTACCATTTTGACCGGGCCGCCTTCTACCGGGACGATGACGGGAAACTGTTCATCATCCGGCGCTGGCAGTATGATCTTTCGGAAAAGCTCGGCGACTACCCCATCATCTCCGCCAAAGAGGCCCGGGAGCTGCTGCTGGACGGCCGGTATATCACCACAGTCCCCGAAGAGATGCCCGGCGAGAAATACATCGCAAAGGTGGAGCTGGTCTACCGCACCGATCCTGACTGCATGTACTTCATGCCCTACTACCGCTTCTATGTGGAGCTGCCCGGTATGGCGGTGGGAGACATGAAGGATTACGGCGCCTACTATGTTCCGGCTGTGGAAGAGGCCTTTATTTCGGACATGCCGCTGTGGGACGGCAGCTTCAACTGACCCATTCCCAAAACCTTCTTTCTGTGGTATACTGGAAGCAGAAAAATTTTCCGAAAGGATGTTTTGCATGGAAAAGATTGAATCCCGCTTTCTCCGGTACACGGCCATTGATACCGAATCAAAGCCCGATGTGGAAGCGGTGCCCAGCACCGAAAAGCAGCATGATCTGGCCCGGCTGCTAACCGAAGAGCTGCGTGCCATGGGATACGAGGCGGAGCATGACGCCCACTGCTATGTCTACGCCTCCATCCCCGCAAACAACGGCAAGGAAGGTCCCGTTCTGGGCCTGATCGCCCATATGGACACCTCTCCCGACATCACCGGTGCCAATGTCAAAGCCCGGATCGTTCCCAACTATGACGGCGGTGATGTGGTGCTGAACGAGGAACTGGGCATCGTTCTCTCCCCCTCCGAATACGAGTCCCTGCTGGAGCATGTGGGCGAGGATCTGATCGTCACCGACGGCACCACCCTGCTGGGCGCAGACGACAAGGCCGGCGTGGCGGAGATCATGGCGCTGGCCGAATACTACGCCGAGCATCCGGAGGTTCAGCACGGCCCCATCAAAATCGCCTTCACTCCCGATGAGGAAGTGGGCAACGGCCCCGCCTTCTTCGATGTGGCCAAATTCGGCGCCGATTTCGCCTACACCCTGGACGGCGGCGCTCCCGGTGAGATTGAATACGAAAACTTCAACGCTGCTTCTATGGTCGTACGGGTCAAGGGCCTCAACATTCACCCCGGCTCT
>JAQXNQ010000151.1 GCA_029098085.1 Oscillospiraceae bacterium | reverse complement strand
CCTCCGAGGCCACCTGGGACTACACCCTGATGACCCGTCAGCGGGATGAGGACACCCGGTTTGAGGATCGCCAGCTGGACTACTCCACCGGCCTGCCCATGGAATCGGCCAGCCGGGAGAAGGCGAAGGTCTGAGCGGCGTCGGGCATACGGCACTGTGCGCCCCCAAAAAACCGGCAGACAGTACATCCTTCAGCGGATTCTCTCCGTTTGTCAGACCCGCCCTCCGCAGAGGGCGGGTCAGCGTGTCGATAAACATAACACTCATCGACAGATTGCACAAATAAAGTTTTACTCGATTTTTTTCAAAAAATCGCGGGTCCAGGGCAGAGCCCGGTCGCGCTCCGCAGAGCGCGAAATCCTGCTCCTCCGCGCCCGGCGCGGACAATAAATACTAAAAAGCGCGGCCCGCAGGCCGCAAGATTCCCCTCAGAGACCCCCATGCCCGCTTCCAGCGGGCATACACTTTTCTCGCTCTTTGTGCAACTTTTTTTGAAAACCACTTTCCCGACACGCCAAAACGCCGCCCCTTTCGGAGCGGCGTTTCCTATTGCCTGTTCATACGGGAACCGGCAGTCAGTCCTTATTTCTTGCTGGCGGACCAGTCCTGAGCCTTCTTGTTCAGATCGGCCAGTTCAGCCTTCACATCGACGGTCTCGCCGGCGATGGCCTTGGACATCATGGAAGCCAGGGTGGGCTGGATGGTAGCCTGGAAGAAGGGGTTGATCTCGTAGCCGGGATGAGTGGCCTGAGCAGCAACCTCAGCATTCTTCTTGCGCCAGATATCCCAGTCGGGGAAGCCAGCCTGTACACCCAGGTTGGGAGACATAGCGGGGCCCCAGTTGTCTTCCTGCCACTGAGCAGCGTCGCAGGTCATGTACTTGAGCAGATGCCAAGCCATCTGAGCGTCGTCGCCTTCCAGCTGGGAAGCCATGCCCATGCCGTCGCAGGGAGTCCAGTTGCCGCCGTTCTTGCCGAAGTGCATGGTGGGAATGAACTTGCCGGTCAGGTAATCCTTCTGACTGGGATCCTGGGTGATCAGAGCAGTCATCTTGCCGCCATTCTGATCCAATGCGATGGCGATATCGTTGTCGGCAGTACCGAACATCTCAGCGCCGCCGCCGGTGGTGGCAGCATCGGGAACGTACTCAGCAGCGTCGATCAGCCACTGAACAGCCTTGGCGTACTCGTCGGTGTCCATGGACCACTGCAGGTTGGCCTGATCATCCCAGGAACCGGTGCACTCGGTAGCGCCGTAGTATTCGCACAGGGGGATCAGATAGCTCATGTTCAGGGTGTTGGCAGAGTACCACAGGCCGTAGTTCTGCTTGCCGGTCACAGGGTTGGTGCCGGTCATCTTGGCAGCCTTCTCCAGAACCTCTTCAGGAGTGGGAGTATCGGACAGGTATTCCACGCCCCACTGATCGAAGATCTCGGCATCGTAAATGATCAGGCGGTAGCCAACGGCCCAGGGCAGGGTCAGAAGGGCTTTGCCGTCGTAGGAAGTGCAGTTCTGATGGGTGCGGAAGTTGGCGGGGAAGTTATCCTCGTACTTGAACTCGGTATCAGCTTCCAGGAAGGGAGTCAGATCCTGGCTCAGACCCTCTTTGTAGTACTCGGGCTGGAAAGCGCCGCCCTGAGTGAACAGGTCGGTACCGCCGGACATCAGGATGGTCTGCATCTTGGCGGAAGCGTTATCCCAGGGAACGGAGACGAACTCAACGTCGACCTGAGGGAACTTTTCCTTCATCTGGTTCTTGGCCAGAGTGTTCAGACCTTCAGCAGGCTGACCGGTGGTGCTGTTGATACCATCTTCCAGAGTCGCGCCGCAGATGGAGATCACAAAGTTGGATTTGCACTTCAGATCGCTGACAGCCTTCAGGCCCTTGGAAAGATCGGTGCCTTTTCCGCCGGAACCACCGTTGGAACCACAGCCGGTCATGACAGCAGAAACAGCCATTGCCGCGGCCAGAGCCAGAGTTAATGCCTTTTTCGTCATTTTGTACACCTCATTTGCAGAGCACCGCAGGGGTGCTGTTGTTATATTGAGACGGGGAAGGGCTTGGCTTCCCCGTCAACCAACCGAATAGATTACTGCTTGACACCGGAAAGGGCGATGCTCTCTACGATGTAGCGCTGGAGGAACAGATACACAATCAGGATGGGAATGATGGAGATGCAGGTGCTGGCCATCCGGACGCCGGGCTGCTTGCTCAGGCCGCCGTTGGTGGCAAACAGGGCAACGCCTACCTGCAGGGTGTATTTCTTGGGAGAGGTCAGGATGATCATGGGCCACATGAAATCGTTCCAGGAACCCAGGAACAGCAGCACGGCCAGGGTCGCCACCAGCGCGCCGCACAGCGGCATGAAGATCTGGAAGGCAATCCGCAGCTCTCCCGCGCCGTCCATCAGGGCCGATTCACGGAGCGAATCCGGAATGGAGTCCATGTACTGCTTGGCGAAGAAGGTGCCGAAAACGTAGGCAAACGCCGGCAGCCAGAACGCCCAGTAGGAGTTGACCAGGCCCAGTCTCTGGAACAGGAAGTAACGGGAAACCATGGTGACCTCACCGGGAACCATCATGGTGGAAAGGGCGATCATCAGGATCAGGCTCCGGCCCTTGAAGGGAATCTTGGACAGGGCGTAGCCGCAGCTGATGGCGGAGAAGATGGAGATGAGCATATTGCCCGCGGCCACAATCAGCGAGTTGCCGATGTACTTGAACATGGGCACGTTGGAGAAGGCCACCATATAGTTTCTGGTGGAGGGGATCAGCGGGTAAAAACGGGGCGGGAACGGGATGTCGTCTACGGTGACGGCGCCGTCGAAGCTGGTGGAAATCATCCACCAGAAGGGAACGATCATGGTCAGGGTGCCAAGAGCCAGCACGATGATGATGAGGGCCTGGTTCAGACGCTTCTCACCTTTCAGGCTGGTGGTGCCTTTGGGCCTGGCGGGGGCAGCTTTTGTCATGTTCTATCACACTCTCTTTTCTGTCGTAAAATGACGGCTGCGATCAGTCGTTGCGGTTGAAGACGTAGTTGTTGAGAATGGTCAGAGTCATCGTAATGACGAACAGAACCACTGCCGCTGCGGAGGCCACGCCGACCTCACGGGACAGCCAGGAGTTTCGGAAGATGTACATAACCATGGTGTCCAGCTTGCCTGCCGGGTTGCCGGCGGAGCCGCCGATCATCCAGACGTCGTCGAAGCGGCGCAGGGTGCTGATGGTCAGCATCATGATCATGAAGGTGAAGGTGGGCTTCATGTTGGGGATGGTGATGTACCACCACTTCTGAAGGCCGGAAGCGCCGTCGATGGCGGCAGCCTCGTAAATCTCGCCGGGGATGGACTGCAGACCGGCCAGGAACAGGATGGTGTCATAGCCGATGCTGCGCCACAGACCCATGATGACGATGGAGAAACGGGCGAGCTTGGGGTTGACCAGCCAGCCGATGGGGCTGATGCCGAACAGGCTCAGGAAGTAGTTCAGGATACCGTTTTCAGTGGGGTAGAAAATGAAGTTGAACAGCATGGCCACTGCAACGGAAGAAACAACGTTGGGCAGGAAGTACAGACCCTTGAAGAAGTTCTTCGCTACGCTCAGGGAGTTGATCAAAGACGCGATGACAAAGCAGAAAATCACGTCGATGATGACGCCCAGCACAGCCATGTACAGGGTGTTGCCGGCGGCATTCCAGAACATCGAGTCGGTCAGAACCCACTGATAGTTCTTAAAGCCCCTCCAGGTGCCCGAAATGCCGTTGGTGGACTGAAAGCTGTAGATGACCACCTGGATCATCGGATACAGAACAAAGATCAGGATTGCCAGAAGCATCGGCGCGCAAAGGGCGTAACCGGCCAGATTCTGTCTGAAGAAATTCCGGCTCTTTTTCTTCTTTGTGGCCACAGGGGCCGCTGCTGCATTGTTCACTACGCCACATCTCCTTAAATGATAGTGCGTAAAAACTCACCGGTTTTTACACAGGCACGATCGTGCTCCTTCTTTCCGGCTGTCCCCTCTGCTCTGGCAGGGAGGACGGCCTTTTTTGTCCGATCCTGCCCAGACAAAAGCCGTATACAAACCGGTAACTTTTTACAGCCGGTTTTCCGCTCCATGCGGAAACGATTCCAACAAGGAGACGGTTTCGCCCGATCTCCTGCTGACGTGCTAAGTATAGCGCTTTCGGAGCCAGTTGTCAAGCATATTTTTGTGCAAAATCAAATTGTTTTCTCTATTTTGAAGAAAAAAATTGTAGAATCAGAATAGAGAAGAGACGATTTTCTGAAACTCTCATGAAATTTTCGTGCAAAATTTCCCTTCCCTCCATCTCCGCCCACGCAGCCCTCTCCGAGCGGACAGCTGTCCCGGGAAAGACCGTGAGGCCGAAACCTTTGCTCCATTATGCTCACCGGCGCCGCACCTTGTCCGACAACCACACAATACCATCTTCTTCCCTGCTTGTCAATAAAATTTGCAGGAAAAAATCTCGATTCATTCATGTGCTCGTTCATCATTTTTCTGCACAGGGCTTTTTTTGACCCCAAAGCCCCTTTTTTCGGAGGAATTAGGAGTGATTTTTTATTAATTCTCTTTTTCTCCCGTTTCACAATGCAGTCATTCGATCTTTTTCCTGTATTTTCCAAAAAAACGGGAACCGTCCACCGCAGGACGGTTCCCGTTCTTTGCACAGGTCATTTTTTCATATAGCCGGTGGCGCGGTCCACCAGATGGGTCAGCTCCCCGCCCGAAGCGAAGGCCTTCAGGTTCCGGATGCAGATATCCATGATGGCCTCATAGGTCTCCCGCATATGATAGCCGCCGGAGACATGAGGGGTGATAAAGGCGCTGGGAATCCTCCACAGCCGATGTTCCGCAGGCAGCGGCTCGGGATCGGTCACATCCAGCGCCGCGCCGGACAGGTGTCCGCTCTCCAGCGCGTCGCAGAGAGCCTCGGTGTCCACGGCGGAGCCGCGGCCCACGTTGACAAGAATCGCGCCCTCCTTCATCAGGGACAGCCGGCGGGCATCCATCAGACCGGCCGTCTCGGCGCTGTTGGGCAGAGCCAGCGCCACCACATCCGCCTGGGGCAGCAGACTG
>JAQXNQ010000150.1 GCA_029098085.1 Oscillospiraceae bacterium | reverse complement strand
CAGGATGCCCCGCATCTCCATCTGATCCAGCAGGTCGGGCAGGCCCTCGCCGCAGCTGTAGGAGGCGATGGTATCAAAGCCGGTGTCGGGGCCCAGCTTCTCAAACATCCGGGTGTTGTTGTTGCGGCCGGCGCCGAAGTGAATCTGCATGACGATGTCGTGCTTGACATATTCCTTAGCCAGCATGACAAAGACGGCGGTGCGGAAGCCGTGGGCCTCCCGTTCGGTGATGGGCTCACCAGCCAGCCGCTTCTTCAGGATGGCACTGGCTTCCTCGGGCGTGGTGGGAACGCAGACGATCTTGCCGACGCCGTGGTCAGAGGCCTTGCAGCCGTTTTCAGCGAAGAAGGCGATGCGGCGCTTCAGAGCCTCGGACAGGCAGCCGAAGCACTTGATGTCCACACCGGCGGCGTCGCCCAGCTTTTTGATGTAGTCGGGGAAATCGGGCTTTTCAATGTTCAGCACCCGGTCGGGGCGGAAGGAGGGAACCACCTTCACCTTGCAGGTGGGGTCGGCGGCAATCTGTCTGTGATAGCGCAGGTCATCGGCAGGGTCGTCGGTGGTGCCGATGACGGTGACGCCGGACTGTTCAATGATGCCGCGGACGGTCATGCCGGGCTCCTGGAACTTTTTGTTGCAGATTTCCCAAATCTCGTCGGCTGTTTCAGGGGAGAGGGGCTTGTCCACGCCGAAATAGCGCTTCAGCTCCAGATGGGTCCAGTGATAGAGGGGATTGCCGATCATCTTGGGCATGGTGCGGGCCCAGGCGTCGAACTTCTCCCGGTCGGAGCCGGAGCCGGTGATCAGCTCTTCGGGCTCGCCGTTGGAACGCATGGCGCGCCATTTGTAGTGGTCGCCGCCCAGCCAGGCCTGGGTGATATTGTCAAAGCGCCGGTCCTCGGCGATTTCAGCGGGGTTCACATGGCAATGATAGTCCACAATGGGCATCTTTTCCGCGTAGTCGTGGAAAAGGGTACGGGCAGTGGGTGTTGTCAGAAGAAAATCTTCATCCATAAAGGGCTTCATGCAAAATCCATCCTTTCCAGTTTATGACAGATAGTTTCCTATCCTATTATACGGGCACAGTACGAAAAAAGCAATGGTAAATTTTGCTCAGAAGGGGAAGCCCCCTGTCTTTTCTGATCTTTCCCGTGAAAAATGCCGCAGCGCCATTGTCACCGGAGAAAAAAGGGGGTATAATGGGGAAAAGCGGCTGCTGCCGCCCCACATTCGACAGGAGGATGCTTATGAACCGCAGACAATCGCTGGAATGGATCAGCACCCTGTCCGACGCCTACGGCCCGTCCGGCTTTGAGGACGAGGTGCTGGCGGCGGCCAGACGGTATATGGAGGATTTTTGCGAGATCCGGGAGGATCCCATCCGCAACCTGTATTTGGAGCACCGGGAGAACAACGGCCGCCGGCCGGTGGTGCTGCTGGACGGCCACGCCGACGAGGTGGGCTTCATGGTGCAGCTGATCCGCCCCAACGGCACCCTGCAGTTCGTGCCCCTGGGCGGGTGGGTGCCCTACGCCATCCCGGCCCATAAGGTGCGGGTGCGGTCTGCCGACGGCAGCTGGATTTCCGGTGTGGTGGCCTGTACGCCGGCCCATTTCCTCACCGCCGCCGAGCGGGAGAAGACCCCGCCCATCTCCGCCATGGTCATTGACGTGGGCGCCCGCTCCCTGGAGGAGGCCCGGGACGTCTTCGGCATCCGGGTGGGCGCGCCGGTGGTGCCGGACGTGACCTTTGAGTACAACGAAAAGGCAGGGGTCATGCTGGGTAAGGCCTTCGACTGCCGGTTGGGCTGCGGCTGTGTGGCCGACACCCTGCGGGAGCTCTGCGGCGAGGAGCTGGGGGTGGATCTGGTGGGCGTCCTTTCCTCTCAGGAGGAGATGGGTACCCGGGGCGCTCAGGTGGCGGCCCAGCGGATCAAGCCGGATCTGGCCATCGTCTTCGAGGGCTCCCCGGCGGACGATACCTTCACGCCGGACTACGCCATCCAGACGGCCATCGGCAAGGGCCCCATGCTGCGGCATCTGGACGTGGGCATGATCACCAATCCCCGTTTTATCCGCTATGTGCTGGACATGGGCGCCGGGCTGGGCATTCCGCTGCAGGAGGCGGTGCGCACCGGTGGCAGAACCAACGGCGCCGCTTTCCATCTGAGCGAATCCGGCACCCCGACGGTGGTCATCGGCCTGCCGGTGCGGTACATCCACAGCCATCATGGCTTTGCTCACATTGAGGACTACGAAAACGCGGTGCGGCTGGCCTGTGCCGTGATCCGCTCGCTGGATGAGGAGATCATCGCGGGCTTCTGAGTGGCGTCCGGACAGAAACAGGTCAAGGCATCCGAAGGAGGAGCAGCGATGAAATTCAGTGACGGCATGTGGATGACAAGGCAGGGCTTTTCGGTTTCTTCCCCCGCCGAAGCCTATGACAGCAGGGTGGAGCGCCATGGGGTGACGGTCTGGGGGCCTTATGCCCCCGTCCGGGAGCGGGGCAGCACCCTGAATTTGGGGCAGCTGACCCTGACCGTTTCCTCCCCGATGGAGGATGTGATCGCGGTGCGGCTGGAAAATTTTGCCGGAGCAATCCAAAAAGGCCCGTCCTTTCAGCTGTTTGGGGAGCCGGAGGGCTTTCCCGCCGAAATCACCGAAGAGGAGGGCAGCTGTCTGCTGCGCAGCGGCGGACTCAGTGTCCGCATCGGCACCAGAGGACGCTGGGGACTGGAGTTTTTCTGGAACGGGCAGCCCCTGACCGGCAGCTCCGGCAAGGCGCAGGCCTACTGTCTGGACGGGGAGGGCAATTCCCATATCCGGGAGCAGCTGCGGCTGGACGTGGGGGAGCAGATCTACGGTCTGGGGGAGCGGTTCTCCGCCTTTGTGAAAAACGGTCAGTCGGTGGACATCTGGAACGCCGACGGCGGCACCGACAGTGAGCAGGCCTACAAGAACATTCCCTTTTACCTGTCCAGCCGGGGATACGGCGTTTTTGTCAACGACCCGGGTCGGGTCTCCTTTGAGATCGCCTCCGAGCGGATCACCGCCGCTCAGTTCTCGGTTCCCGGCGAGTCGATGGAGTATTTCCTCATCGGCGGCGGCTCCCCCAAAGAGGTGGTCAGCCGCTACATCGCCCTCACCGGCCGTCCGCCCATGGTGCCCGCCTGGACCTTCGGCCTCTGGCTCACCACCTCCTTCACCACCCGGTATGACGAAAAGACCGTCATGTCCTTCATCGACGGTATGCTGGACCGGGGAATTCCGTTGACCACCTTCCACTTCGACTGCTTCTGGATGAAGGAGTTTCAGTGGTGCGATTTTCTCTGGAACAGCGACACCTTCCCCGATCCCGAGGGCATGTTCCGGCGGATCCATCAGAAGGGCGTCCGGGTCTGCGTCTGGATCAATCCTTACATCGCCCAGAAATCCCGGCTATTCAAGGAAGGCGCAGAAAAAGGCTACTTTGTTAAAACCGGCGACGGCAGCGTCTGGCAGTGGGATATGTGGCAGGGCGGCATGGCGCTGGTGGATTTCACCAATCCCGACGCCGCGGAATGGTATAAGGGCTATCTGCGGCAGCTGGTCAATATGGGCGTCGACAGCTTCAAGACCGATTTCGGCGAGCGGATTCCGGTGCAGGATGCCTTTTACGGTCCCCGGGCCGCCCGATACGGCATCCGGTACTTCGACGGCTCCGACCCGGATCGGATGCACAACTATTACACCCTTCTGTACAACCGGGCGGTCTATGAAGTGCTGCAGGAAGCATACGGAGCGGAGGGGGCCTGTCTCTTCGCCCGTTCGGCCACCGTGGGCGGCCAGCAGTATCCGGTGCACTGGGGCGGCGACAATCTGGCCAATTACCCCTCCATGGCCCAGTCCCTCCGGGGCGGAC
>JAQXNQ010000149.1 GCA_029098085.1 Oscillospiraceae bacterium | reverse complement strand
ATCGCCCTGATCGCGGAGGCGCTGAACCGCTTTTTATGGCCGGAGATGCAGACCACCGTGCTTTTGGAGACCATGGCGGGCAAGGGCTCGGAGGTAGGCGGCCGCTTTGAGGAGCTGCGGGAGATCATCGACCGGGTGGAGCTGAAGGACAAGCTGGGCGTCTGCCTGGACACCTGCCACGTCTGGGACGGAGGCTATGATCTGGTGAACGATCTGGACGGCGTGCTGACGGAGTTTGACAGGGTGATCGGTCTGGAGAGACTGCGGGCGGTTCACTTTAACGACAGCAAAAACCCCTGCGGCAGCCACAAGGACCGCCATGAAAAGCTGGGCCAGGGCCGGATCGGCCTGGAAGCCATGAAGCGCATCGCGCTGCATCCCGCCCTCGCCGGCCGCCCCTTCATTCTGGAGACGCCCAACGATGACGCGGGTTACATTGAAGAAATTCACACGTTGCTCAGCTGGCTGGCGTGAGGATTCTTAGCCGTCAAAGTATCGCTCATTGATGCTATCAGCGTGAGTGATGAAATGAGCGACGGAGCAAGGGATAAGGCAGCCACGCGCCGAAAACAGAGCGGGATGTTTCCGGCGTCCGGGCGCTGTTCGGCGTTTCAGCCGCTTCGGCCAATCGGATTCTGGAAGAAGGGAAACTTGCCCAGTGCCGTGAAAATGGGCCTGGGCATACAGACCGTATACTCACTCGCTGTCTGGGCAGGCCGGGGATGAGGCGGCCCGCTTTTAGCAGGGCTTTCTTGACACTGACGGCGGGATATGATAGGATTTTAAAAGTAAAGAGTCCGTGGCCAAAGGGGTGAAAGACGCCCCGGCGGCAGGCGGAGGGAGACTACATATACCCCAGGGTGCGGGAAACAGAGGATAGAGCAATGGATCGGATAGAAAAGACCTTTATGCCCATCTGGCAGCCCTTCACAGGCAAAACGACGGAAAGCATGATCGGCTCCCTTTCGGATGAAGAGGAGCGGACGGTGGCTCTGGCAGCCCATTATCATTTTCAGGCCAGATATGAGGATGCGGCAAGGGAGAGCGGGCGCTGTCTGAACAGCTCCTGCCCGGAGATCCGCGCTACTGCCCTGTTTGTGCACTGCATGACCAATGTGGGCCTGGGCAACGTGCAGCTGATCCGGGCGGATATTGCCGCGCTGCAGCAGGCGGCACAGCAGCCTGAGGATGAGCAGATGGCCGCGGTCTATGACGCGGTGCGCTTTCTGTTTTCCGTGCTTTTTCATGCGGACGGGAAAATTGAACCGGTCCGGGAGGAACACAGCGCCCGCCTGTCGGAGGGACCAAGGCTTTTTCTGCTGTATACCCTGGCCCACGCGATGTATCTGCAAAAGCAGTATAAGGAGGCCCTGGGCGTGGCCAAGTCGGGGCTGATGATGGCGGCGGGCCGGTTCCCGTCGGTGTGCCTGTATCTGAATCTGGTGGCCTCCATGGTGGCCTCCAACCTGCATGATGTGGAGCAGGCGGCGGAGTTCTTCCACCGGGCCTGGCAGATCGCGGAGCCGGAGGACTATATCCAGCCCTTTGTGGAGCATCATGGGCTGCTCCAGGGGCAGATCGAAAAATACGTCCGGGACAGGAATCGCAGAGAGTATAACCGGATCGAGGAAAAGGTCATGGCCTTCTCCCGGGGCTGGATGAAGATCCACAACCCGGATTCGGTCAACAAAGTGACAGACCGCCTGACGCCCTACGAGTTTTCCCTGGCCATGATGGCCGTCAAGGGCAAAAGCAACCAGGAAATCGCCGATTATATGCATATTTCCATCAATACCGTGAAATTTCACCTGTCCAACATCTATCAGAAGGTGCAGGTCAGCAATCGAAAAGAGCTGGAAAAGTATCTGAACAGATAATACTATCCTTTTTTGCCGGTTAGCGGGTAGTCCCGTTGGCCGGCTTTTTTGCTATAATATGAAAGTGGTATGCGATTCAAAATGGTGAAAGTATATTCATTATAAAATGCATCCTTTTTATTGGAAAAGGGTGCAGGGGAGGAAGGCCTGCGTGACGGAAACCAAAACTGAAAAAAGCCGTTGGGCCGCTCCGCTGAGAGCGCTGGCCATGGTGCTTGCGGCAGCGCTGCTTCTCTCCCTGATCATGCCCACGGCGATCGGCGTGCGCAGTACCAAAGACAGCGAAGAAGCGCAGACCCTCAGCGACGCCGACAGATACAGCCTTTTTGCCGACCTTGCCATAACGGAGGAAAAGTACACGGAAGCGGCTGGCTATCTGGAGAAGCTTCTGGCGCTGAGCGACGATATGGAAGCGGAAGAGCTGGCCCAGCTCTGTCTGAAAACGGCCTCGGTATATGTGATGTGCGGCGACAAAGACAGGGCAAACCAGCTTCTGGACAGGACCCTGGCGCTCAATGAAACTTCCCCTGAGGCGCTGCTGCTGAAAGCCCAGCTGGCCCTTGAAGAGGGGGACAGCCAAAAAGCCCTGGAGGGGCTGGAAAGCGTTCTGGCGCTTGACCCGGAGGATACGGATACAAGACTGACGCTGGCCCAGCTCTATGAAAGCTTGAACGACTATCCTGCCGCG
Source organism: Oscillospiraceae bacterium (assembly GCA_029098085.1). Classification (GTDB taxonomy): domain Bacteria; phylum Bacillota; class Clostridia; order Oscillospirales; family Ruminococcaceae; genus Faecivivens. Next base: position 1,511 of record JAQXNQ010000149.1, on the reverse strand, counting down.
GCGGCAGAGTATGAGCGGCTGTATGAAATGCAGAGCGGGGACGAATCCCATTATTTAAACGCTTTGCGCTGCGGCTTCCTTTCGGGAAACGATGAGGAGACGCTGGCAAAGTTTGACCGGTACCTGGAACAGACCGGGCAGGATTCAGCCTTTTACCCGGTGGCGCAGTTTCTGCGGGCCGCCTGCGTGATGCAGCTTGGCAGGCCGGAGGAGGCCGAGGAAGGCTTCCGGGCGGCCATGGACCTGGGCTATGATGAAGCGGCCTGTATGGAACAGATCATGCTCTGCACCTTTGACCGGGGCGAATACCAGCAGACGGCGGAATACGGAGAGCTGCTTCTGGAAACAGAGGCGCAGCTCATCACCCCGGAGCTTGTGTATCAGCGGCTTGGGGCGTCGATGATGATGCTGGAGAGATACGAGGAAGCCGTAAATGTTCTGGACCAGGCCGAAAGTCTGGGGCTGGCGTTTACGGGAAACGCATATTACAGGGGCGTGTCCCTACTGGCCCTGCACCGGTTTGAGGAGGCCATCGCGGATTTCGGCACGTCAATAGAAGAGGACTTTCTGACACAGTTTTGCTACTATAACCGGGGCGTCTGCTATGTGCAGCTGCATGACTATGAAAAGGCGGCGCAGGACATGGAGATGACGCTCACCAGCGGACAGGACGAAGGGCTTATGGAAGCGGCCCGGGAGATCATCCTGCAGATCGAGGAATACAACAAGAGCAGCGAGGAAAAGCCATGAAGAAGACAACTGCTGACGAACAAACAAAGGAAGGGAGGGCAAACATGAACACAGGACATAAGACGGCAATAAAGCGCACTATGCGGATGCTTTTCTGCACCGCCGTGCTTCTTTTGGCCTTTGGCGCCATGCTGACCTTCACCGTTCCCATGCGGACCCTTGCCTGGGCAGAGGGGGAAGAAGCCCCTCTGGCCGACGCCGCTGCCGAACCGGCAGCTGCGGCCGCGGAAACGGAAGAAACGCCCGCCGAAGCGGAAAGCCCTGCTGTGGAAACGGAAGAGCCGCCCGCCGAAGGGGACAGTCCGGCTGCCGCTGCGGAGGAACAGCCTGCCCCGGTGGAGAATACGGCTGCCGCACAGGAGGAACAGCCTGCCGCAGTGGAGAATATGACCACCGCACAGGAAGAACAGCCTGCCGCAGCTGCTGCCGGGGAAGATAACCCGGCGGAGCCTGAGCCCTCCATCCCCGAAGACCAGGTGGAGGTAGAGGCCTACGCCATTCCCGCGGGCAGCGTCTATATCCATGAGATCAGCAAAGAGGTCAAGTACATCAACTCTGCCGACAACAACGGCAACGCCATCAACGAGGCCTTCGCGGATGCGCTGACCTACCTGGGCGATCTGTACAGGGACGAGCAGTCCGGCGCGGAGCGCATTGCCACCATTGTGGTGCAGGACGGCCTGTACCTGGACGGCGTGAACCTGAGCCGGCAGAGCGAAAACAGCATTCTCACCAAGCTGATCACCGATCTGCTTGAATTG
>JAQXNQ010000148.1 GCA_029098085.1 Oscillospiraceae bacterium | reverse complement strand
CCCCGGCGATGAAGTCCACCGCCCGGTTATCCCGGCCCAGGCCGCCCAGCAGCTCCATATGGACAAAGACCTGCTTGCCCCGGACGCGGGCGACGTCCACCAGCCCCCGGGCGGTCAGAATGTCGCCGCAGAGCAGGAACAGCACCGGCGCCGGGGAAGCCAGCGCCTGCTGCCAGCGGGCGGGATCCCGGACGGCGGCGATGACGGGATTTTCTTCCATCAGTGACAAAGCGGGATGCATGAGCTCCTCCTGGGCCTGCAAAGCAGGCGGACGGCGGTGGATGACGGACGGCGGAGAGCCTTGCGGCTGCTCTGAAAGGATAGTTAGTGAATAGTGAATGGTGAATAGGGAATAGTTAAGGTAAATCGGGGCTGCGCCCCTTAAAAATTGACAGAACCGGTAGATTTTGCGCTTATTCTGACGCTTTCATATCGACATTGCCAATTTTTGAGCGACCGAAGGGAGCGGTTTTCCTTCACTCTTCACTTTTCACTCTTCACTATTCACTGCCTTCATCTTGGTGTGCCGGATGACCTTCAGGCGGGAAAATTCCTCCCGCTCCTTCTCCTCCAACGCGCCGCTGATGAAGGCCTCGTTTTCCTCGAAGCCGGGGATGATGATGTTCTGCAGGGCGTTGGCCCGGCGCTGCGCCTTTTTGATGGCCACCGCCAGCCGGTAGACGCTGTTCTCCACCTCGGCCAGGGTGATGGTCAGGTACTTGCAGCGGTCAAAGCAGAGATAGGCGATGTCGTGCTGGGAGTTGGTGCTGCCCAGACTGTAGGAAAGGGCGGGATCCCGCTTTTCATAGAGAATATGAGGAATCTCCACGCCCATGACACTCCGGTAGGTGATGCGGATGCTCTGCTCCTCCGGGATGCAGCGGGCTACCTCATCGCAGAGGCCCTGGGTCATGTTGGCCCGCTGCAGGGCTTTGTAGGCGGTCTTATAGGTTTCGTCGATCTCGTCCCGGACGGTCTTGGCCTGATCGATCAGCAGCATCATCTCGCGGATCAGAATGCTGCGCTTGCGGTCCATCAGATCGTAGCCCAGCCTGGCCAGAGCCAGGGACTTTCTGGTGGCCAGAAGGTTGCCCTTGGTGGGAAAAACCTGCTCTGCCATCTGCTCACTTCCTTTCGGGATCGGGACTTACTTTGCCGCGGGCGCTCTGAAGCGGTCGGCACGGCGGGGATCGTAATGCTTCGCAATCAGACTGTCGTCCAGACGATCCAGCTCGGAGCGATCCAGCAGACAGAGCAGATCCCAGCCCAGATCCAGTGTCTGATCGATAGTGCGGTTTTCGGAAAAGCCCTGGCTGATGAAATGCCGCTCAAACATCCGGCCAAACTCCAGATAGGATTTGTCCGCGTCGGACAGCTCCTCCTCGCCGATGACCGACGCCAGCGCCCGGGCGTCCTGCACCCTGGCATAGGCGGAGAACAGCTGGTTGGAGACGGCGGCGTGATCGGCCCGGGTGTAGCCCTCACCGATGCCGTCCTTCATCAGACGGGACAGGGACGGCAGCACCGACACCGGCGGATAGATGCCGTTCTGATCCATGGTCCGATCCAGCACGATCTGTCCCTCGGTGATGTAGCCGGTCAGGTCGGGAACGGGATGGGTGATGTCGTCGTTGGGCATGGTCAGGATGGGAATCTGGGTCACCGAGCCCTCGCTGCCCTTGATGATGCCGGCCCGCTCATAGATGGAGGCCAGGTCGGAGTACAGGTAGCCGGGATAGCCCTTTCTGCCGGGAATCTCGCCCTTGGAGGAGGAGAACTCCCGCAGGGCCTCGGCGTAGGAGGTCATATCGGTGAGGATGACCAGAATGTGCATGCCCTTCTCGTAGGCCAGGTATTCGGCGGCGGTCAGGGCGCAGCGGGGGGTCAGAATCCGCTCGACAATGGGGTCGCTGGACAGGTTCAGGAACATGACCACCCGCTCCAGTACGCCGGATTCCTCAAACTGCTTCTTGAAATAGTCGGCCACGTCGTTCTTGACGCCCATGGCGGCGAAGACCACGGCGAATTTCTCGTCCTTGTCGCCGGAAAGCTGGGCCTGCTTGACGATCTGGGCGGCCAGCTTGTTGTGGTTCATGCCCGAGCCGGAAAAGATGGGCAGCTTCTGCCCCCGGATCAGGGTGATCAGGGCGTCCACCGACGAGATGCCGGTGCGGATATAGTTGCGGGGATACTCCCGGGAGACCGGGTTCAGGGGCCGCCCGTTGATGTCCGCCCGCTTTTCGGAAAAGATCGGGCCCAATCCGTCGATGGGGGTGCCGGCGCCGCTCAGAATCCGGCCCAGCAGCTCGGTGGTCAGGGGCATCTCCATGGGATGACCCCGGAACCGGGTGCGGACGTTGTTCAGGGAAAGGCCGTTTGTGCCCTGAAAGACCTGCAGCACCGCCTTGTCTCCCTGAATTTCCACCACGCGGGCCAGCCGCCGGGAGCCGTCCTCCAGACAGAGCTCGGCCATTTCCTCAAAGCCCACGTCCGGCGTCCGGTCCAGCACCACCAGAGGGCCGTTCAGCTCCCTCAGGCCCAGAATTTGTACGCTCATCTTGTTCTCCCCTTTCTCACTGCACCGACCGAAGCTTTTCGTCGATGAGGGGCGGATAGTCGGCCAGCTTGTCCAGCTGGTCGTTGGGAACGCTGTATTTCATCTTGACGATGAGATCGGTGACGCCGGTTCCGGCGATCAGCGACACGGGGATGCTCCTTTTGACCAGCTCCAGCGCCTTGTCGTAGAAATACAGGATGACCTGCATCATGCCCAGCTGCTTTTTCAGGGGCACATAGGTGTCGTCCTGATGGAAGGCGTTCTGCTGCAGGAAGCCCACCCGGATCAGGCGGCTGACCTCCAGAACCAGCTTCTGATCCTCGGGCAGCACGTCCGAGCCGATCAGCTTGACGATCTCCTGCAGTCTTGCTTCCTCGCTGAGGATGGAGGAAATCCGCTGGCGGCAGTGGAGGAACTCCTCTCCCAGCTCCTGCTTGTACCAGTCCCCCAGCTCCTCCATGTATTCGGAGTAGCTGGTCTTCCAGTTGATGGCGGGATAGTGCCGGGCGTAGGCCAGGGACTTGTCCAGCGCCCAGAAGGCCCGGACAAACCGCTTGGTGTTCTGGGTCACCGGCTCGGAGAAGTCGGAGCCCTGGGGAGAAACGGCGCCGATGATGGTCACCGAGCCCTCTCCGCCGCCCAGGGGCACCATATAGCCGGCCCGCTCGTAGAACTCCGCCAGACGGGAGGGCAGATAGGCCGGGAAGCCCTCCTCGGCGGGCATCTCCTCCAGACGGCCGGAGATTTCCCGCAGCGCCTCGGCCCAGCGGGAGGTGGAGTCGGCCATGATGGCCACATGGTAGCCCATGTCCCGGTAATACTCGGCCAGGGTGATGCCGGTGTAGATGGAGGCCTCCCGGGCCGCCACCGGCATGTTGGAGGTGTTGGCGATGAGGACGGTGCGGTCGGTCATGGCCCGGCCGGTTTTGGGGTCGGTCAGCTCGGTGAACTCCTCCAGCACCTGGGTCATCTCGTTGCCCCGCTCGCCGCAGCCGATGTAGACGATGATGTCGGCGTCGCACCACTTGGCCAGCTGATGCTGGGTCATGGTCTTGCCGGTGCCGAAGCCGCCGGGCACCGCCGCCGTGCCGCCCTTGGCAATGGGAAACAGGGTGTCGATGACCCGCTGGCCGGTGATCAGCGGCCGCTGGATGGGCAGGCGCTCGGTTACCGGACGCGGGGTGCGGATGGGCCATTTCTGGCAGAGGGTCAGGCTGTGCTCCCGGCCGTCGGGGGTGCGCAGCACCGCCACCGGATCGCTCACCCGGTAGTCGCCGTCGGGCATGACCGACACGACCTCCCCCTCCAGCGTCGGAGACAGGAGGCAGCGGTGCTCAATGACCGGCGTTTCGGGGCAGACGGCGTAGACCATGCCGCCCTTCAGATGATCGCCGGGCCTGACCTTCAGGGTGACGGCGTATGTCTTTTCGGTATTCAGCGGAGAGATGTCCGCGCCCTCGTCGATGAAGGCGCCGGAGCGGGCGGCCAGATCCCGCAGGGGCCGCTGGATGCCGTCATAGATATTGCTCAGGATGCCGGGGCCCAGGGTGACGCTCAGGGGCGCGCCGGTGGAGATCACCGGCTCACCGGGCTTCAGGCCGGTGGTGGACTCGTACACCTGGATGGTGGTGAACCGGTCGGTGATGCCGATGACCTCGCCTACCAGGCGCTTCTCCCCCACATAGACCATTTCCATCATGGAAAAGTCCCGGGTATCCTTGACCCGGACAACGGGGCCGTTGATGGAATAAACGGTGTTGCTCAACAGACTTCGCTCCTTTCCCCGCCTGCAGGGGCGGCCGTCAGAGAGACGGTTTCATAAAACCGCTCCCGGCTCTGCTCCAGACGGGCGGCCAGGGTCTCGTCCAGATAGCGGCCCTGCTTCTGATTGCGCAGGGCAAAGCCCCCCAGCCGGTTCATGGGGTCGGCGGTCAGGGAGACGCCGGGGGCCAGACGCTCAAACAGCGCCTTGTCCCGCTCCCGGATCAGCAGCTCGCCGCCCTCCAGCAGCGCCCCGCACTGCTGGAGCAGCCGCTCCATCAGCGCCTCATAGTCCGGCGTTTCGCTCCAGCTCAGCAGACGGTCCGCCGCTTCGTCAAACAGCGCGTCCGTCAGCTCGTCCCGGCGGCGCAGCAGCCGGTGCCGGGAGGCCAGCCTTTCCCGGGTCAGACGGCGGGCCATATCGGCGCGGTACTCGTCCGCGCGGCTCCGGATCCGCCGGAAGCTCTCCTCCAGAGCCTCATCCGAGGCGGCCTTCAGCTTTTCGGACTGGTACTCCCCCGCCTCGCTCAGTATGGCAGCGCTCTGGGCCTCCGCTTCCGCGAAGATGGCCTGTCTGAAGCGCGCCAGCTTCTCTTCTTCCACAGACATGAGCTTTGCTCCTCCTCCGTCAGATATTGATGCCCACGGCCTCCCGGATATAGGAGGTGATGGCGGCCCCCACAGAGGTCTCGCCGTGCCGGTCGGGGATTTCAACGATCAGGGGGCGCTGCCGGCTCTGCTTGATGGCGTACACCTCGTCCCGGCAGAGATCCACCAGCTTGCTGGTCATCAGCACGATGCCCACAGCCTCGTCGGCGCAGACCCGCTGCAGCTCCTCCAGAACCTCCGGGGCCCCGTGCACCACGACGCCTTCCACCCCAGCCAGCCGCATGCCGACCTGGGTGTCCACATTGTCGCTGATCAGATACATCCGCATGATGTTTTCCCCCTGTCCTGACGTCAGATCTTGTTCAGAATCAGGATGGAGATCAGCAGTCCGTAGATGGCGACGCCTTCGCCCAGAACCACGAAGATCAGAGCCTTGGCGAAGGACTTGGGATCCTCGCTGACGGCGCCGATGGCGGCGGGCGCACCGGCGGCTACGGCGATACCGGCGCCAATGCAGGCAAGACCGGTGACCAGCGCGGCGGCCAGATAGCCCATACCGGCAGCGGTGCCGGTGGCGGCGGCAGTCTCAGCGGCAAAGGCGCCCATGGGGCAGATCACAGCCAGGGCGCAGACGCCGAAGAAGGAGCAGAGGTTGGTGATGACCGAGGCCTTGACGGATTTGCCGTGATAGGCGTTGTACAGAGCCTTCACAAGGGGCAGGCTGATCAGGATCAGGGCGGCCAGAGGCAGCAGAATTTCGTACAGTTTCATAACAGTTTCCTCCCGATGAAAGTTTAAGACAGTTTGCAGGACATGGCGGCCGGCTCGTACTCCTTGCCGTCGCCGCTGTAGAACCGGCTGAAGATCTCATAGAATTCCAGCCGCAGCACCTGAATACCGGCGATGAGGCCCTCCAGGCACATGACGAACAGGTTGCCCAGAATCATGACCACAACGCTCCCCCCTCCGCTCATCATCTCACTGAGGGAGAGCACCACCGCCATCATACCGGCGTGGGACAGGACAAAGCCGCCCACCCGGAGAAAGCTCATGGAGTTGGACAGGTAGCTGAGGATGTATTCCAGCAGCTCGAAGATGTTCTCGATGATGAAGGAGCCGACGCCGTCCTCCGGTTTCAGATCCTTCCGCTTTGCGCAGAGCTTGGAAAGGGGCTCCCGCAGGAAGATCAGCACCACCGGGATCACGATGACCAGGATGATGAATACCGGGTTCAGCACGTTGATAGTGGTCAGCATGGTCAGGGCCACCGCCGCCACGGCACCCAGATAGAGCACCAGTCCGGCGATGCCGTTATTGCCGAAGATGGCCTTCTCATAGTCTTTGTGCCTGAGGCCGGTGACGATGTTCATGACCATCGAGACGGCGATGATCGCCACCCCCAGGAAGATGGCCGCCAGCAGGATTTTGCTGGTGGTGGGGCCGTCGAAGACCTCGATGGGCTTTTCCGCAAAGCCCATGAGCCGGAAGACCGGATCCAGCAAATGCTCCAGTCCGAAGACCGAGCCGTAGGCAAAACCGAAGACCATGCTGGAGATGCCCAGCCGCTCGAGGATTTTGCCGAAGTCCATCTTTTTGACCTTCGACATCACAAGACCCGCCAGCCAGACCACAAAGCCCTGTCCCAGGTCGCCGAACATGATGCCGAACAGCAGCGTATAGGTCAGCGCCACCAGCAGGGTCGGGTCGTACTCGTAATAGGACGGCATGCCGTACATTTTGACGAACATCTCAAAGGGCCGGGCGAACCAGCCGTTTTTCAGCTTGGTGGGCGGCGTCAGCGAGGGATTGGCGTCGGCGGGCTGCAGGGTGACGCTGACGCTCCTCAGCCCCTCCATGGCCTCCTGCATCAGGTGGGCCGAACCGGCCGGAACGAAGCCCTCCAGATAGAAGCGGTTGTTGACCACCGCCACATACCGGCGGATGCCAAAGGCGTCGTCGGCGCTCTTCAGAGCGGTGTAGCAGCGGTTGAGACAGTCCTGCTCCCCGTCCCGGATGCTGCCCAGCCGCTCGGAAACCTCCTGCAGCCGCTGCCGCTCCCCGGTCAGGGTATCGGTGATATTGCGGATGGCCTCCTCCGGCTCGCTGTGGGCGTAGTCCGGCACCCGGAGCCGCTGGAAGTAAAGGGAGCGGAAGATGTCGTCCACCACGGCGATCTTGGCGTTGGGAGCGAAGTAGACGCCCCAGCAGCCGGTGTCGTCCCGGTCGAGAACTTCAAAGAAAAAGGTTTTGTTGTCGTAAAAGCTCAGCTTTTCGTAGCTGTCCGCCGGAAGCCGGCCGAACCGCACCTTGACGTACCGGGAGGCAAAGAGCTGGTCAAAGGGCATGTCCAGTCCCTGCAGATGCCGGATCAGGGTGACGGCCTGCTCA
>JAQXNQ010000147.1 GCA_029098085.1 Oscillospiraceae bacterium | reverse complement strand
GCATTCCCAGGCGTTCAAGGTTCACCCCGCCATCCCCGCGGCGCAGTATCTGCTGGAGGGACGCTTTGAGGATGTTCCCACCGGCCGGGCGGAGGATTTTTATCATCTGGAGGTTTCTCAGTGCAACGGCCATTGGGCCTTTGTCACCCCCATTTGGGTGAAGGGTTGATCAAAAGCAAAACGGACGAAGCCGGAAAGCTTCGTCCGTTTTTGTTTCCGCAGCAAAATGCGTCATGCTTCCGGGGTCAGTACAGCGGCGGCCCAGTCGTTTTCCTCCTTGACCTCCTGCACCGAGAATCCATTGCTCCGCAGCACCGAAAGGACTTCCTCCGCCCGTTCCGAGATGATGCCGGAAACCACCAGCGTGCCGCTCTTTTTCAGATAACGGGCAAAGAGGGGCGCCATGGCGATGATCACATCCGCCACAATATTGGCGACGATCACATCGTACTGCTTCTCTCCGAGCTTGTCCGCCAGGGCGCTGTCTGCCAGCACATTGCCGCAGTAAAGGGAAAGCTGTTCGTTGTCCACCCCGTTGAGGGCAGCGTTTTCATGGGAAATCTTCACCGCCAGCTGGTCAATGTCCACGCCTGTAACCGTTCCGGCTCCCAGCAGCAGGGCGGCGATGGAGAGAATGCCGCTGCCGCAGCCCATGTCCAGCAGATCACAGCCGGCGGGCAGGTTGTCGCAGAGGAAGCCCAGACAGAGCCGGGTAGTGTGATGGCCGCCGGTGCCGAAGGCCATGCCGGGATCCAGCCGCAGCACCTTCTGCCCGGGGAGGGGATCAAACTGCTCCCATTGGGGCACGATGGCCAGCCGGTCGCTGATGACAATGGGATGATAGTACTTCTTCCAGGCAGTCTCCCACTCTTCCTCCTCCTTGTAGTTGACGGTGAGCGCAAGCTCTCCCAGATTCAGCTCGGTGGTTGCCCGCAGAGAGGGCAGGTCGGCCCTGATCTGATTGAGGGTTTCAAAGCCCTGCGGATTATCTGCCAGATAGAATTTGATGACGGTGTCGCAGGACGCCATCTTCATGAGCTCATCGTCCACATAATCCCAGTAGATGGTGGTGTCCTTCAGAAAATTGTTGAAGTCGGCGGCGTCTTCAATCATAAGTCCGGTAACGCCGTGCGCCATGAGAAAGCCGTCGACGATTTCAATGCCCTCTGTGGTGGTTTTCAGACTGATTTCTGCCCAGTTCATCGTATTGCTCCTTAAGCCGCCGCGGCGGCTGAATTTTTTTCGGCCCGCCTGATTGCAGACCCTCTGCTTCTATCATACTATAACCGGCGGAGTTTTGCAAATGAAAATCAAAAGGCTCCCGCCGGATAGGCGGGAGCCATAAAGCATCGGATCAGATATCGCGGGTTTCGCCCATGAAGAAGAGCGCTACGGTTCCTGGGCCGGAATGGGAGCCGATGACCGGCCCGATGTTGCCGATGACGATCTTTTTGATACCGAACCGTTTTTTCACCAGCTCGGCCACATATTTGGCGTCCTCCAGGCAGTCGCCATGGGAAATATAGACCACATCGTTCTGATAGCCTCCGATCCGCTCGGCCATTCTGTCCACCAGCCACTCCAGCGACTGCTTGCGGCCGCGGGTTTTGCTCACGTTGATCAGCCGGCCCTCGTTGTCCACATGCAGCAGCGGCTTGATGCCCAGAGCGGTACCCAGGACGGCGGTCAGCTTGGAGACCCGGCCGCCCCGGTGCAGGTGATTCAGATCATCCACCGTAAAGTTATGGCAGAAGTGCAGCTTGTCTGCCTCCAGTCTGTCCGCCAGCTCATACAGCGAAAGGCCCTGCTTTTTCAGTCCCACCGCGTAATTCAGCAGCAGACCCTGCCCCATGGAGGCGCAGAGGGAGTCCACAACCCGGATGACCGAGCCGGGATACTTTTCCATCAGGTCGTTTGCTGCGATGGTGCAGGCCTGGTAGGTACCGGAAAGGGCGGAGGAGAAGGAGATATGCAGGATGTCATATCCCTCCTGCACCAGCTTTTCAAAGGACTGTGCAGCCCGGTCCACCGGAACCTGAGCGGTTTTCGGCATGGCGCCCGCCCGCACCTGGCGGTAGAATTCCTCGCTGGAAAGGCTGCCTTCGCTGGCTTCTTCATATTCTTTTCCGTTTATGGTATAGGTCATGCCCAGCAGGTTGATCTGATTCTGCAGGTAGTATTCCGGCGCCATGTCACAGGTGGCTTCGGTGGAAAGAACGAAGCCTTTTTTCTCGATGCTCATTTCATCAGCTCCTAGATTTTATTGTATTGGCAGAGTCCCGACAGACGGGCCTTGCGCAGGGTCTTTTCTTTATTATACCCAATCGGGGGAAAAACAGCAAGATAAATTTCTATACAGAGAGGTTATTTATATAAAATCTTCAATTTTACACGCTTAAAACTGTGCATACAGCCAAATTTGCTGCTGTTCACAAACTAGTCATTGATTTTTTCTGCAGATAGGATAAAATAGGTGTTGTTAGCACTCAATGAATATGAGTGCTAAAGAGAAGTGAACACGATGAGCTTTTATACAGGAGGAATTATGATGAACATCAAACCGTTGGCAGACAGAGTTGTGGTCAAGATGACCGAGGCCGAAGAAGTCAGCAAGGGCGGCATCATCCTCGCCGCTGCAGCGCAGGAGAAGCCCTCTGTGGCGGAAGTCATCGCCGTGGGCGAGGGCGGATATGTGGACGGCCATGAGGTCAAGATGGAGCTGAAGGTGGGCGACAAGGTGCTCATCGGCAAGTACGCCGGCACCCAGGTGAAGCTGGACGGCGAGGAGTACACCATCCTCCGTCAGAGCGATGTTCTGGCGATCGTTGACTAAACTTACTGCCTCTGGTATTTTGGAAAGGATTGATTGATTATGGCAAAGCAGATCATTTACGGTGAGGAAGCCAGAAAGGCTCTTCAGACCGGTATCGACAAGCTGGCGGACACCGTCAAGATCACCCTGGGCCCCAAAGGCCGCAATGTGGTTCTGGACAAGAAGTACGGCTCTCCCCTGATCACCAACGACGGCGTGACCATCGCCAAGGAGATCGAGCTGGAGGACGCCTTTGAGAACATGGGCGCTCAGCTGGTGAAGGAAGTCGCCACCAAGACCAACGACGCCGCCGGTGACGGTACCACCACCGCTACCCTGCTGGCTCAGGCTCTGGTGCGCGAGGGCATGAAGAACGTGGCTGCCGGTGCCAATCCCATGGTTGTCAAGAAGGGTATCCAGAAGGCCGTTTCCGCCGCTGTGGGCGCTGTGGTTGCCAACTCCAAGGCTGTCACCGGCACCGCTGACATCGCCCGTGT
>JAQXNQ010000146.1 GCA_029098085.1 Oscillospiraceae bacterium | reverse complement strand
CGGAAGCGCTGCTGCTGAGCGATGAGTTGCTGCAGCGGAACGCGGAGATTCTGGCGAAGGAATAACAACAGAAAAGGCCTGCAGCCCTGTCAGGGGCGGCAGGCCAGGCTGTCGAAAAAGTGGTTTGCAAGAAAAAGTTGTACAAAGATTGTGAAGTGTATGCCCGCTGGAAGCGGGCATGGGGTCTCTGAGGGGAATCTTGCGGCCTGCGGGCCGCGCTTTTTAGTATTTATTGTCCGCGCCGGGCGCGGAGGAGCAGGATTTCGCCCTCTGCGGAGGGCGACCAGGGCGCTGCCCTGGACCTGCGATTTTTTGAAAAAAATCGAGTAAAACTTTTTTGCCTTGGCAACCGATTGAAAGTGAGTTGCCTATTTGTGCAAATCGTCAATCAGTAGTGACTGTATCGACACGCTGAGCCTGCCGCCCCCTGACCGGGCTGCAGGCCTGGTCTTTTGTTATTCCTTCGTCAGGATCTCCGCTTTCCGCTGCAGCAGCTCATCGCCCAGCAGCAGCGCTTCCGCCTGCTCAAAGCCCAGCCGTTCAATCAGCCCGGAAAAGCGCTCCCCCGTCCGGCCTTTGTCCTTAAACAGCAGAAGGGCTTTTTCGATCACCGAAAGCACCTCCTCCCGGGAGGTGAAGATGGGGGTGAGCGGCTGTCCCAGGACGATCTTCCGGCCCCATCTGCCGCCAATGAAAATCCTGTATCCCTCCGTCCGGGCTTTGACCGCGTCGAAATAGCATGCGCCGACACAGCGCCCGCAGTTGTTGCACCGCTCCGCATCCCGACGCAGCCTGCCCTCCTCCGGCCGGGAGGCCTCCATGGGACAGACGGCCTCCACCGCGCATTTTCTGCAGCCCCGGCAGAGCTCCTCCTCCAGCACGGGAACCCGCTGGCCCATGATCCCCACATCATTCAGCGCAGGCTTGACGCAGTTGTTCGGGCATCCGCCCACGGCGATCTTGAACTTATGGGGGAGCCTGACCTGATGATAGCCCTTGAAAAACCGCTCGTGAATCTCCTGCGCCAGAGCGAAGGTGTCGATCAGGCCGTACCGGCAGGTGGTTCCTTTGCAGCTGACCACCGGACGCACCCGGGCACCGGTGCCGCCGGTTTCCAGACCGGCCCCGGCCAGAAACGCCTGAAACGCTTCGATCTGATCCAGCGGGATGCCCGGAATCTCCACGGTCAGGCGGGTGGTGAAGACCGCCTCACCGCTGCCGAATTTCTCCGCAGCCTCCGCGATGACAGAAAGCTGCGCTGCTGTCAGCTTTCCGTATCCGGTCAGAATCCGGCCGCTGAAAAGGTCGGTGCCCTTGTTGTGAAGGAACCCCATCGCCTTCACCCGCTTGATCTCCTCCGGTTTGATGGTACAGGCCATATACCGTCCTCCATTTATCCGCATAGTCTCCCGCAGCCTGCCGCTGCGGTTTTAGTATGCCATGCGGAAAGACGGCTATGCACCGGCATATACAGAAGGAGGGCAGCTGACGCCGCCCTCCCGCTCAAACGAACAGATTATACTCTTTTGGCGATCTCCTGATTGACCTTCTCCCGGAGCTTCAGGTGATAGTCCGCGCTTCTGGGATACTCAAAGAAGGTGACCTCGCCCTCCGCCTCGATGAGGCTCATGACAAAGTCCTTATCCGTCAGGCTTTCCAGCAGCTTAAAGGCCCGCAGGTCGCACATCGCCTGCCAGAACACCTCCAGCCGGATGGAAGGCCAGGGCTCTCCATCGCTGCCGGGATAGACCGAGAAGGGGTCGCCGGCCGGGAAGCCTCCGCCGCTGTCGGTGCTGGAGAAGGGATCCAGATGGAAGACCGAGCCGATAGAGTTGTAGAAGTTATAGCCCCACTGCAGGAAGCCGTCCACGTCATACTTGTACAGCTGCTCGGCAATGATCCGGTTGCGGCTGGAGGGCATGCCGATGAAACGGTTGGACACCTTTTCCCACTGGCCCACGCAATAGTAGACCCAGAAATCCTCCGGCGTCTCGCCCTCCAGGAAGGGGGTCACATGGTTGCTGGCCACCACCGGATGCTCGCAGACGCCGTCCTTGTAGAAGTCGTAGTCGCTGAGGGCGTCGATGATGACAAAGCTGCCGATATAGGGCATCAGCTTCTCCTTCAGTTCCTTGTACAGGGGCAGGTGCTGCAGCTGAGGCTCGTCGGAGATGTGGAAGACCACCTGATCGTGGATGCCCAGCTCATCGATGACCGCGGTCAGGGCGGGCAGCATTTTGCTCAGGAAGGCCTGATAGGGCTCACCGTTGGAGGCGTCCTCCGGCCCGAAGATCTGGCGGTACTCCCCGTCCACCGTGGCCATGATTTTGGTGCTGTGAGCGGCTCCGCCCTGGCTGAACAGATGGGACATTTCGAAGTACTCCATGCCGCAGCGCTTCGCCATCTCAATCCAGCGGCGGAACTTGTCAAAGCCGAAGGAGTACTCGCCGTTTTCCACCGTTACATCCACCAGCTGCACGGTGGTGCGCTCGGCGCCGTGGAAGGTGTCCAGCGGATAGGTGAACAGCGGGGTCAGAATCATGTTGATGCCCCGCTTGCCGGCGAAGGCCATCTGCTTCTCCAGCAGCTCCCAGTGCTCCTCC
>JAQXNQ010000145.1 GCA_029098085.1 Oscillospiraceae bacterium | reverse complement strand
TTTGGTCTGAGGGACGGCGATGACCGGACACTCGGTCAGAATCCGCACCGCCTTGAGGGTCATCAGCTCCGGGTCGCCGGGCCCGACGCCCACCCCGTAAAAAACACCTTTCTTCAGTTCCATCCGCTTATAAGCTCCTTTCCCTTTTCCGTAATACCCAGCAGGCCGTATTCATTGGAGAAAAGCACGGCGCCGGTTTCAAATCTCCCCGCTGCCCGGTGCGCCAGATGCCGGTCGATGGCGCTGAGAAGGCTCTGCAGCACCGGCTGCCGCAGGGACGCTCTGTCCAGAATTTCGATGCAGGCGTCGGTGGTGGCGGCCTCCATCAGAGCGGTGCAGGTTTCTCTGGCTGCGCCGCAGATGGCCGCGTGGGCGCAGACCAGCTCGGTGCGGCAATCCGCGTACCGGCTGTGGGTGTTCATGACGCCGCCGGCCAGCTTGACGAGCTTTCCAAGATGCCCCACCAGCAGCACCTGGGAGAAGCCCAGGGTGCCCGCCTCATCCAGCGCGTCGCCGATGAAGTTGGAGCATTTGACCACCGGCATATCCGGCAGGGCGATGCCGCCGCCCCTGAGAAAGTCTTCGCCGTAATTGCCCGGGGTCAGGATCACCCGTTTGTGCCCCTGTGCGGCGGTCTGCCGCAGCTCCAGCGCCACCGTGTCGATCAGCGCCTGCATGCTCATGGGCTCGACCACGCCGGAGGTGCCCAGAATCGAGATGCCCCCGACGATCCCCAGATTGGGATTGAAGGTCTTTCCGGCCAGCTCCTCCCCGCCGGGGACAAAGACGGTGATCTTCATGCCGCCGCTGTAGCCGTACCGGGCGCAGACCGCTTTGACCTGCTCGGCGATCATCTGCCGGGGCACCCGGTTGATGGCGGCAGCGCCCACCGGCTGGTCGAGACCCGGTTTGGTCACCCGGCCGACCCCCTCGCCGCCGTCGATGATGACGCCGGGGGTATCGGTTTTCTCCGCCCGGGCAAAGATCGGCAGACCGTTTGTCACGTCCAGATCATCCCCCGCGTCCTTACGGACAGCGGCCTCGGCAGCGTTTCCGGAGAGGGAACAGCCGATCAGCTCGGTCTCCACCGGCAGACCCTTGGGGGTCATCAGGGCCACTGTCTCCGGCGCCTTGCCGGTCAGCAGCAGAGTCGCCGCTCCGGCCGCAGCCAGGGCGGCGCAGGTGCCGGTGGTGTAGCCGCAGCGCAGCCGCTTGCCCCCCGACTGGATATAATGCTCAAAGGCCATGGACAAGCTCCTCCAGATGCAGCCGGTAAAGCGCCTGAATCTCGGGGAAGAGCCCCAGTCCCTCCAGACGGCAGTGAACCGTGAAGCCTTCCTTTTCCAGACGGGACTTCCAGCTGTCCTCCTCGTCGCCCGCCATGTCGTTGCAGGCGTGGTCGCCCGCCACCAGCATCAGAGGGGCCAGGGTCACCGACCGGTATCCGCCCTGCTTCAGCACGCCGATCATCTCATCCAGCGTGGGCCAGCCCTCCACCGTCCCCACAAAGGCGTTCTGAATGCCGGACAGCCGGAAGATGGTCTGCAGAGCGGGGTAGACGGTGTTGGCAAAGTGAGAGGTGCCGTGGCCCATGAGCAGCAGCGCGCCCTCCTCCGGAAGAAAGTGCGCTGCGGCACAATCGGCCAGCACCCGAAGATCCCGGTCGCTTGCCGCCAGGGGTTTGCCCAGGGTCAGCCGGGAGAAGCTTCCTTCAAAAGCACGAACCGTTTCTTGAATCCGGTCGTATTCGATGCCGCAGAGCAGGTGGGTGGGCTGGACGATCACGTCTTCATAGCCCATATCGGCCAGCTGCTCCAGCGCCTCTCCGGTACTCTGGATGGTTTCGCCCCGCTTTGCCAGAATCCGGCGGATGGTGGGGCTGGTGAAGGCCCGGAAAAAGTCGTAATCGGGAAGGGTTTCCCGCAGTGCCTGCTCCACCCGGTTGATGCTCTCCCGGGCAGAGGGGACGCTGGTGCCGAAGCTGACGGCCAGCAGTGCCTGTTTCATGTCTACACTTCCTTATAAAAAATCAGGGTTTCAGTTCGCTGACGGTGCGGGGGAGCTTTTCCAGTCCCAGCAGCAGTCCCGCCTGACAGAGCAGCGGCTGCTCCAGCCCGCAGGTTTCCAGCAGCGGCAGATCCCGGAAAATGGTCTCCGGAGCGCCGTCCGCCGCCAGTTTGCCCTCATGGAACAGCAGGATCCGGTCGGCCCAGCGCCAGGCGAAGTCCACATCGTGGGTGGAAATCAGCAGCCCCATGCCCCGCT
>JAQXNQ010000144.1 GCA_029098085.1 Oscillospiraceae bacterium | reverse complement strand
TGCAGCTTCCCGGGCGATCATATAGATCGCTACGGTCGAGGGATCGGCCACCGGCGAATCCAGACTCCAGACCACATGCTCAAAGGCGTCCCGGAACTGGTCGCAGTCGGCCTTCAGCTGGATATGCTCCACATTCAGATGGCGGGCGATTTCAGCCGCATCGTCCAGCTCGCTGTAGGAGGAAACGTTGAAGCCCACGGTCAGAGCCTTGATGCCGGGGTTCAGGCGGCTGGAAATAGCGGTGATGATGGCGGAATCAATGCCGGAGGACAGGAAGGTGCCCACCTCCACATCCGAGATCATATGGTATTCCACCGACTCGGTCAGGACCTTCCGCAGCTGCTCTGCCTTGGCCTCGAAGCTCTCCTCACTGGGGGTCTGGAACCGGTAATCGGCATACTGCTCCATTTTGCAGATGCCGTTTTTATCGGCCACCAGATAATGAGAGGCTTCCAGCGCCCTGATCTGGGGCGTGATGGTATTGGGTTCCGGCACATACTGGAAGGTCAGGTAATGCTGCAGCAGGCTGGGATCCACCCGGAAGCCGCCCATGGACTCGTCAAACAGAAAAGCCTTCATCTCAGAGGCAAACATCACGCCGTTTTCGGTCTCCCGGTAATACATGGGCTTGATGCCGAAGGGATCCCGGGCCACCAGAACGGTTCCTGCCTCACTGTCGTAAATCATGATGGCAAACATGCCGCGGAGCATGGTGAGAAACTCCTCGCCGTACTTGCGGTATAGGGCCACGATGACCTCAATCTCGGAATTGGTGTGAAATTCCACACCCTCCTCCATCAGCGGCGCGCGCAGATCGCGGTAGTTGTAGATTTCGCCGTTGAACACCGCCGTATAGCGTCCGTCCGGCGAGGTAAAGGGCTGGGAGCCGGTGTCCAGGTCGATGATCGACAGGCGGCGGAAAGCCACGCAGAAGCTGTCCCGGACAATATAGTCGCTTTCATCGGGGCCCCGATGCCGGATGGTATGGGACATCTGGGTCAGAAGCTCTTCGTTGTTCAGAGAAGCCTCACGGTTGAACATTCCTACGAATCCACACAAGGTCGGTTCGCTCCTTTCATTTTTGCGGGAGGCAGAGCCTCTCACAGCAAATATCCTTCCCCACGCAGGCGAGGAAGGATATACGTCATTGTACTCTTATTCCACTGTAGCAAAGCGCGGAAATCATTTGCCGAAAATCTTTCCCAGAATGTCCATATCCCAGGGGTCATCCGCAGCCTGCGCCGCAGGAGCGGCGGGAGCAGCCGAAGCAGCAGGAGCAGCGGCAGGCACGCTGGGGGCAGCGGCTGCAGGAGCGGCAGGAGCAGCTTCTCTGACGTGATCCTCAAAGCCGGTGGCGATGACGGTCACCCGCATCTCGTCCACCATGGTCTCATCGTAGACAATGCCCCAGAAGATGGAGGCGTCGGGATCCACAACCTTCTGAATCCGCTGGGAAACCATATCCGCATCCGCAAAGGGAAGGTCGGGAGAAGCGGTGATATTGACGATAGCAGCCTTGGCGCCGGCGATGGAGGTATCCAGCAGAGGGCTGGACACGGCCATATCGGCGGCGGCGTCCGCCTTGTCCTTGCCGGAGGCGTAGCCCACGCCCATGTGAGCCAGACCGGCGCCCCGGATCACCGAGCAGAGATCCTCAAAGTCCAGGTTGACAAAGCCGCTGGTGGAAATCAGATCGGAAATGGAGGTGATGCCCTGCTTGAGCACGCTGTCCACTTCCTCGAAGGCCTTGACCATGCTGGTCTTGGGGTCGATGATCTCGCGGATGCGGTCGTTGGGGATGATCACCAGGCTGTCCACCGTCTCACGGAGCATGGCGAGACCCTGCTCAGCATAATTCATCCGTCTGCGGCCCTCATAGCTGAAGGGCTTGGTCACCACGGCGATGGTCAGGATGCCCATTTCATGGGCTACCTCCGCCACGACGGGAGCAGCGCCGGTGCCGGTGCCGCCGCCCATACCGGCGGTGATGAACAGCAGGTCGGCTCCCTTCAGAGCTGCCATGATTTCCTCCCGGTTCTCCTCAGCCGCCTTCTGGCCCCGTTCGGGATTGCCGCCGGCGCCATGGCCTCTGGAAACCTTTTCACCGATCTGGATCACAATATCCGCCTTGGATACATCCAGAACCTGCTTGTCCGTATTGATCGCAATGAATTCCACATTCTGAACGCCGTCGCTCACCATGCGGTTGACCGCGTTTCCGCCGGCGCCGCCTACGCCGACCACCTTGATGTTGGTTGCTCTCTCGTTATCGTTTTCCAGCGCAAATTTCACGATTCATATCCTCCCATATGAACAGGAAAAAGGGGAAGAAAAGCTTCCGGCCGCTTTCCCTGCAGTAATCATTCAAAAAAGCTCTTTATAATATGCCCATAGTACTATCCTAACAGATTCAGGCACAAATTACAAGTGAAAAATTGCAGATTTCCAAAGTTTCTTTCAGCATTTTTCCATAGAGAAACTTATGGCGGCCGCAGCCTCCCTCATCCGCTGCTCACCTGAGGCAGGGAAGGCAGCACAAATCCCGGCTGAGATTCTGAGGCGTCCCCGGAACCGGCACCGTCAGAATCCTCCGACGCCGCATCCGGCCCGGAGGCAGAAGCGGCAGGCTCAGCGGAGGAATCCGGCTCGGCGGGCTCGTGGGATGTGCCGGAGGAGCCGCCCACCTGGGGCAGCTGGGGCATCTGATAGCCGCCGGAAGAGGAAGCAGGTTCGGAGGAAGCCCCGGATTCAGGCTCGGGTGCCGTCGAAGGCTCTTCCGCAGAGCTGTCCGAAGAAGCGGCATCCGGCTCAGAGGCAGCGCCGTCGGATGCGCCGTCCTCTCCGTCACCGGAGAGATCCTCTCCGCCGTCCTCACCGGATACAGGCTCGCCGGATGCGGACCCGCCGGAGGAGAAGCCGAAGAATTCATCGAAATTCTCCAGATGCGGGCCGTTCCAGACCCATCCGGCTTGTGCGGCGCCGTCCGGCAGCCCGGGCCTGTCCTGGCTGGCAATGCACCGATCAGGGTCACTGACGTCCAGAACGCCCTCGGCTTCCAGTCCCAGGCTGCCCCGCTCCAGCACCGACCGGAACATGGCCAGCTTGTCCTGCAGATCACTGAAGGTGCCCAGCCGGATCTCGAACCGGTTCTGATAGAAGATCTTCAGGTTCACCACGTCCCGCACATCCAAAGCGGAAATGTCCGTAAGACCGCTTTTTTCAATCTCATTGGAAAGGGTATTGAGGGCGGTCAGCAGCTTGCTCTGCGGACCCTCCTCAAGAGCTCCGCCGACGGTATCGCTGCTGGAAGCGGCTATTTTCTCCTGCTCCTTCTGCCTCAGCTGCTCCAGCTCATCGCCGGCCTGCAGCAGCGAAAGATCGGGGCCCAGCACGATCTGAATATTGGCCGCGGTCTCCGGCTCCACAGCCACAACCCGGCCGCCGCTGCTGATGCGGTAGCTGTATCCCCCGCTGAGAATCTGCCGGGTCACCACCGCATCGGTGATTTCCACCTCCAGCGTGTTGGGAAACCGCCGCTTGACCGAAACCTCCTCGGTCTGTACCAGCCGCTGCCGGACGTCCCGCTCCAGCCGGGACAGATTCAGCCGGAGAAGGTTGTCCCCCGGCCGGGCGTCCAGCACATCCAGCACCTGCTGTTCAGAGTAAAGGGCTGTGCCAGTCACCTGAATGGTCTCCACCTTGAAAAAGACCGTCAGGGAAAGGGTCACGCCGGTGACGGTCAGCAGCACCGCCAGCATGATGTAATAAAGGGTGTAGTTTCTCCGGTGTTTTCTGCGCCGCTGCCCCTGCACCCGGGCAATTTCCTGCTCCCGGGAGCCGGGCCGGGCGGCACCCCGTGCCGGATGGCGTTCTCCGCCGCCTGGCCCTGGCGGAGAACGCCGGGGCTGCTGACGGGGAGGAATACTTTGTCCACGGCCAAAAATTTGTCCTCGGCCAAAAGTTTGGCCAGAGCCGGATTTCTGGCCGAAGGCAGACCTCTGTCCGGGAGCAGATCCCTGCCGGGAAGGAACGGACTGCCGCGGAGAGCGGGGCGGCGGTACGCCGGCCCTGCCGCCCGAAGAGGGCCGAACCGGCGGCCGGCCTCCGCTGTCCGAAGGCTTTTGATTGTTACTTCGGGCCATTGTTTTCCCCCTCAGCTTTTGATTTCTTCCTCATTTACCCGCCGGATGGAAGCGCCCAGCAGGGAAAGATCCCGCTCCAGACACTCATAACCGCGGTCAATATGGCGAATATCGCGGATGATCGTGGAGCCCTCCGCCCGCAGAGCCAGCGCCGCCATGGCGGCGCCGCCCCGCAGATCCGTGGCGGTCACATCCGCTCCCTGCAGAGAACGAACGCCGTACACCCGTGCCTTCATGCCTTCCACCTGAATCCGGGCGCCCATCTTTTCAAACTCCGCACTGTGACGGAAGCGGTTTTCAAAGATCGTTTCCTCGAAAGAGCTTTCTCCCTCTGCGCTGCAGGCACAGGCCATCAGGACAGCCTGCATATCGGTGGGAAATCCGGGATAGGGACTGGTCACCACTTCGCCGCAGCCGGAAAGCCGCTCCGGAGCCTGCAGCCGGATTCCTGCAGCATCAAGCCGCAGCCGGCATCCCATCCGTTCCAGCAGGGGCAGCAGGCTTTCCAGATGCTCCGGCCGGGCGCCGGAAACCAGAATCTCTCCGCCGGCGGATGCGCCGCAGCACAGCCAGGTGGCCGCTTCGATGCGGTCGGGCATAACCGTATAGCTGCAGCCATGCAGCCGGGGAACGCCCTCCACCATCAGCGTGCCGCTGCCAGCACCCCGGATCTTCGCTCCACAGCAGTTGAGGAACGCCGCCAGATCCCCGATTTCCGGCTCCCGGGCCGCATTCTCAATGACCGTCTCCCCTTCTGCCAGCACTGCGGCCAGCAGAATGTTCTCGGTGGCGCCCACGCTGGGGAAACGCAGATGAATCCTGGCTCCCCGCAGGCCGTTTGGCACCCGGGCGTAAATATGCCGCTCCTGTTCGGTGATCTCCATGCCCAGAGCCCGCAGTCCCATCAGATGCAGGTCGATGGGACGGGCTCCCAGCTCACAGCCGCCGGGGAAGCAGAGAGACGCCTCCCCCAGCCGGGCGGCCACCGAGCCCAGAAACACCACCGATGAGCGCATTTCCCTCATCAGATGATCCGGCACCCAGTGATTGCCGATGGCAGAAGGATCCACAGCAATGGTGCTTCCCTCCCGCCGGATCCGGCAGCCCAGCTGCTCCAGAATCCGGCAGGCGGCTGCCACGTCCGAAAGGCCGGGACAATTATGGAATATGACTTCTTCCCTGCAGAGGACGGCTGCCGCCAGCAGGGGCAGGGCGCTGTTTTTCGCCCCGTGAACGGGAATTTCCCCCTGCAGGGGGAATCCTCCCTCAATTTTCAAGCACTGCACCGTTTACACCTCACTCCCGCAATACAGCCCTTCTGCCGTCATTCTATGACAAAGCGGAAAGTTTGGTGCGCCGGAGCCTGTCCGCTGCATCACAGCAGACTCCGTTCATGGAGGGTTTCTTCGATCATGGAGCAGATCCGCTCCGCCGTATCCAGCACCGCCAGACGGGAAGCGTTCTCCGAGAAGGAGGCGACCCGTCCGGGATTGTCGGCAAACCGCTCCACCTCCTGGATGAGCCACTCCTTCTTATAGTCCTTTTCCTGCACCACCAGCGCGGCACCGGCGTTCTGCAGCACCATGGCGTTGTGATACTGATGATTCTCCGCAGCGTACGGGTAGGGCACCAGAATCGAGGGCGAGCCGGTGATCTGCAGCTCACTGATGGTCAGCGCTCCCGCCCGGGAAATGACCAGATCCGCCGCAGCCATGTACAGGTGAATGTTGTCGATGTATTCCTGCGCGCTGATACGGGGATACCGACTCAGATCCACGCCCCGCTCCTCCAGCATTTTGGGGAAGAGCTCCCGGCCGTTCTTGCCGTAGCCGTGGATGTGGTTGATGCCGCCGCCCTTGCAGTGCCAGGCCATCAGATCGGCCGCCATTTCGTTGATCTTGGTGGCGCCCAGGCTGCCGCCCACCGAAAAGATGGTGAAGTTGTCATCCAGGCCCAGCTTGCGGCGGGCTTCCTTTTTGCCGATGCCGATAAAGGCCTGCCGGACAGGATTGCCCACCACCTCGAACCGCTTGCACTGGGGCAGCCGGTCCCGGGCCTCCGGGAAGGCGGAAAAGACGATGTCCGCATGGGGGGCCAGCAGCTTGGTGGTCACGCCCGGGAAAGCGTTCTGCTCATGGATAAAGACCGGGATGCCGATCTTCTCCGCCTTGCGGATCACCGGGCCGGACAGGTAGCCGCCGGTACCCACGGCGAAATCCGGGTGAAACTCCCGGACGATTTTGGCCGCCTTCATGTCAGAGGTGGCCAGCCAGGCCGCCGCCTTGATGTTATGGACAATGTCCTGAGGCAGCAGACTGCGGTAAAAGCCCGCCAGCTTGATATGGGCCACCGGATAGCCGGCCTTGGGAACCAGCGTATCCTCCATATTGCCCGGAGTAGCAGCGAAAAGGAATTCCGCTTTGGGATCCCGTTTTTTCCATTCGTTTGCGATGGCGATGGCCGGATTGATATGTCCGCCGGTTCCGCCGCCGGCCAGTAATACTCTCATGAAAAGGGCTCCTTTATTTTGGATTGATCATCAGTTGTGAGTGGGAAGACGGCCGTCTTCCTCTTTTTGCTCAGGATCGGGAAGTCTGGAAAGGGTCGGTCTGCAATAACGCGATACTCCCAGCACCACGCCCATCTGACAGAGCTGAATCACCGTTGCCGTGCCTCCGGCGCTGAAAAAGGGAAGAGAAATGCCGGTGGTGGGCATGGAGTTAGATACAACTGCGATATTCAGAAGGGCCTGTACCCCGAACTGCAGAATGATGCCGGTGACCAGCATGCTGCTGAACCGGTCCGGCGACCGCATGGCAATGGAAAAGCCACTGCAGACAAAAAGCACGAAAAGCAGGATGATCGCCACCGCCCCCAGAAGACCCAGCTCCTCGCAGACAATGGAGAAGATGAAGTCGTTCTGCGGCTCGGACACCCACAGATACTTCTGGGTGGAATTGCCCAGCCCCACTCCCATGAGGCCGCCGGAGCCGATGGCGTACAGGGACTGACAGATCTGCCAGGAGCCGTTCTGGATGTTGCTGAAGGGATCCTGCCAGGCGGCAAAACGGGTCTGCAGATAGCCAAAGCCCTTCAGGGACAGATACAAAGCGCCCAGCACGCCGATGCCGATGCCGGGAATGACAAACCAGCGCAGCTTGCTGCCGGCAATAAACATCATGCCGAAGCCGATGATCACCAGAAGCAGCATGCCGGACAGATGCCGCTGCAGAACGGCGGCAACCAGCGCCGGAGCCAGCCAGAGCATAAATTTCAGAAAGCCGTAGCGCCAGTTGTCCATCCGCCGGTAATTGACGGCGATCAGACTGGCAAACATCACCGCCAGAGCGAATTTCATCAGCTCGGAGGGCTGGAAGGTGAGCGCTCCCAGTCTGATCCAGCGGCGGGCACCGGTCTTGTTGGGAAACAGCAGCGCCAAATACATCAATGCAGCCGATGCAAGATAAATGGGTATGGCCAGTTTTCTGTAGACCTGATAAGGCACATAGGAGGCCACCAACATGCCGACCAGCCCCAGGGCCACACAGATCGCCTGCTTCACCACGATCTTCAGGCTGCTGCCCTCCTCGTAAAGAGAGGTGGCGTAGCTGGCCGAAAAGACCATGACCAGCCCGATGGCCATCAGGGTGACCACCAGAAAGAAAAAGGAGATATCCATCCGGCCCCGCTGCACCCGGGGCGCGGCCTCCGGCTTTTCCCGCAGGGTACGGACGGTGCTCTTTCGCTCCGGCTGCTTTCGGGTTTTTCCGCGGACATCCGGGCGGGATGCTCCGTGGACATCCGGACGGGATGTCGGGTTGGCTGAACGGCCGGCTGCCGTACCGGCGGAATGCCCGGCAGCATTTCTCACACGAATCGTTCCACAGGAAGGGGTCCCCCGGGAAGACTTCCCACGGGAGGGCGTCCCACGGGAAGCAGGACGGCCTCTTCCGGAAGCAGACGGGCCGGATTTTCTGGTGTATTCACCGTTCATCGGACAATCGCTCCTTTCCTCATCGGGCGGCAGCTGCC
>JAQXNQ010000143.1 GCA_029098085.1 Oscillospiraceae bacterium | reverse complement strand
GTCTGCTCTGCTGCAGCGCCATCCACCGCAAACACATTGCCCGCAAACAGGCTGCTGGCCAGAACCGCTGCACTTACAAAGCCCGCCAGAACCTTTTTCAGCGCAAATTTTTTCTTTGCCATGAGTTTTTACTCCTTTCGTCCTCCGCTTCAGGCAGAGGTTTAAGCTGTTACCGGCTCTCCATCCGGCTGGCTGACGTCCGCCTCACGCAGAGGCATCGCGCCCCGGGTCAGCACATGATCCATGATCTTCAGCAGCTCCAGCACACTGCGGAACTGCATCCGGCTTTCCCCTTCCACCCAGGTCAGGCTGCCCTGCCAGGTGCAATTCTGCCGGTATTGAACATGAAGCACAAAGGTTGCGCAAGCACCGGTGCGCTGCAGGATTTCCCGCTGATCCAGCTTCTTGAGCGGCATCGCTCCGGTCACAGGACGCAGGAAACCGTGACGTTTCCCCCCGGAAAAGCATCGGAACCAGTTCTCGGCCTGAGGCAGAGACAGTCTGTCAAACAGACGGTCCAGCTGCAGCACCATCTCGTCAGGGCTGCTGAACCGCAGCGGCTCGTCTGCGTAACAGTGCCACGCCTCTCCGCCGAAACCGTTCCCGCAGCGATCCACGCAGATCGTCACCAGATTCTGCACGCTGCACAAAACACCCGGCATTGCCATGAACATCCCTCCTTCGCAGAATTCCGGCATGAATCCGGCCGGACAAGTCCCACCGGATCACCTGAACTCATTATACCATATGAGTGGTTACAAAACCGGTTACAAATGGAAAGAAAAGGCAAAAAGCGTTTCGTCAAATCAGCCAAACTTTTCAATATTTCATTGTGCATATTCGCTTGTTAACAGCAAAACGGACAGGCCCGAAGGTCTGCCCGTTTTGTCAGCAGCGGATCAGCGCTTATTCCCACATGTCGCCGGAGGAGAAGCGCAGCCCCTCGCCGGACATATCCACATTGGTGGCAGATTCGTATTCCCACTTCACCCGCACACCCCGGGCGCCGGGCTCCTGACGGAAGGTTTTCTCGATGCGCTCGGTTACTATCTGGCAGTTTTCCCGGCTGATGCCCAGCAGCATCAGCAAAAACTGACTGGAGCTGTAGCGGGTATACATGTCGCCCTTGCGCAGAGAGCTGCGGATGGCGCAGTGCATGGCGGCAGCGGCCTCCCGCAGACGGTTGCTGGGCTGAAGGGGCGTCTCCTTGCCGTCCTTCAGGGTGCAGAGCACCAGAAACGCCGATTGTCCGCTGCGCTCCACCACTCTGGACAGCAGCCGGCAGCTGTCAATAAAGGCCGGATAGCTGCAGTGATAGGCACCGGGCATGGCGTTGCGCTCCCTCATGTAGTCCCGGATTTCCCCCAGCCCGGTCACAGCCATGTTTTCCTCGGCGGAAATCTGGCGGTAAATGGCGGTCATTTCCGCCGAAGGGCTGATGCCCATCTCGTCCATCAGCAGGGTCGCAACCTCGTCATAGAGCATGACCGCTTCCTGATAGCGCTGCTGTCCCATGAGACAGCGAAGCTGAATCAGATAAACCCGCTCCTCATAGGGGCAGTTCTGAGCGGCGTCCCGGGCAGTGTTCATGACCATGGCCGGGTTGCCCTGCTCCTGATACCAGCGGCAAACCGTCTCCACCGCGTCCAGATAGCGGCTCTGGCAGCGGACATCGATGACCGACGCCCACTCCTCTCCCCGCAGAATCGGCAGGAACTCGCCCTTGTACAGGGACAGTGCTTCATTATAATCCGGCAGACGCTCCTCCATGGGGCCGGGACGCTCTGCCCGGTCCAGTGCCTTCAAAAAGAGCTCTGCGTCAATTTCCACCGGAATCTCCGGATTCCAGCCATAGCAGCCCTTCTGATAGACAATATACTCCTGCGGCGGAAGTCCGGCTGCGATCAGCATCTTGCGCAGACGGAAAATGTTGACCTTCAGATTATTGACCGGATCGTTCACCTCGTCACTGCTATACAGAATGGACACCAGATCTTCCTTCGGGAAGCTCCGGTCCCAGTGATAGATCAGATATTGCAGCAGATGAGAGGCCTTGGTGGCTGTGTTCCGCTCCAGCTGCAGGACTTTTCCACAATATGTCATGGAAAAACCGCCAAAGGTTTTGACCTGAATCTTTTCCTGTGTCATTGTACATCTCCTCTCTCCGTATCGTACTTGGGATGCCTTTGCTATTCTTTTATTATAAACGATAAACCGCAAAAAGGGTGCACCTTTTTTGCGGCAAAATTAAATGTTTACAGTTTGTTTACAAATACATAGTGGGCTCTTTTAACCGTTCAGCAGAAAAGCGCGCCGTCAACAGCGCGCTTTTCCGGAAGAGAGCTCTTTACTTTTTCGCCTTGGAATCCACAACGTCCTTCAGCAGGGCGGCAAACTCGTCGAAGCTCATGGCGCCAAGGTCGCCCTCGGCACGATGGCGGGGAGAAACGGTGCCGTTCTCCATATCCCGGTCGCCGACGATGAGCATGTAGGGGATCTTGTCGATCTGTGCCTCGCGAATCTTCTTGCCGATCTTTTCATTGCGGTAATCCACCTCGACCCGGAAGCCCATGGACTCCAGCGCCCTGGCCTTTTCGGCACAGTAGTCGGCAGCGCGGTCGGTCACAGGCAGGAACCGAACCTGCTCAGGGGCCATCCAGGTGGGCAGAGCGCCGGCGTACTTCTCGATCAGGTAGGCCAGCGTACGCTCGTAGCAGCCCAGAGAGGTGCGGTGCAGGATATAGGGCAGCGCCTTTTCGCCGTTTTCGTCGATATAGTACATGCCGAATCTCTCCGCCAGCAGCATGTCAATCTGAATGGTGACGATCGTGTCCTCCTTGCCGAAGACATTGTGATACTGAATGTCCAGCTTGGGGCCATAGAAGGCGGCCTCGCCGATGCCGACATCATATTTGACATCCAGATCATCCAGAATCTGCTTCATGACCCGCTGAGCCTCCTCCCACTGCTCAGGCGTGCCCTCATACTTGGAGGTATTGGCGGGATCCCACTGGGAGAAGCGGAAGGTGCAGTCCTCCAGCATACCCACCGTGCCGAGGAAGTACTTGGCCAGATCGAGACAGGCCTTGAATTCTTCCTCCAGCTGATCGGGACGAACCACGTTGTGGCCTTCGGAAATCGTGAACTGCCGCACACGGATCAGGCCGTGCATCTCGCCGGAGTCCTCGTTGCGGAACAGAGTGGAGGTTTCACCCAGCCGCATGGGAAGGTCGCGATAGGAACGCTGACGGTTCAGATAAACCTGATACTGGAAGGGACAGGTCATAGGCCGGAGAGCAAAGCACTCCTTGCTCTCGTCATAGGGATCACCGATGACGAACATGCCGTCCAGATAATGATCCCAGTGGCCGGAAATCTTGAAGAATTCCCGCTTGGCCATCAGAGGCGTCTTGGTCAGCAGATAGCCGGCCTTCTGCTCGGTATCCTCCACCCAGCGCTGCAGCACCTGAATGACCCGGGCGCCCTTGGGCAGCAGGACGGGCAGACCCTGACCCAGCGTCTCGACGGTGGTGAAGTATTCCAGCTCGCGGCCCAGCTTGTTGTGATCCCGCTTGAGGGCCTCCTCACGGGCGGCAAGGTAAGCTTCCAGATCCGCTGCTTTGGGGAAAGAGATGCCGTAAATCCGCTGCAGCATCTGCTTGCTGGAATCGCCGCGCCAGTAGGCGCCGGTGCAGTTTGTCAGCTTGAACGCCTTCACCTGACCGGTTTTCATCAGATGGGGGCCGGCGCAGAGATCCACATAGTCCCCCTGCTTGTAAAAGCTGATGGCCTCGCCCTTGCCGGCATGCTCGGCGATGAGCTCCAGCTTGTAGTCCTGCTGCTTCTCCGCCATCAGGGCAGAGGCCTCTTCGGGAGCAAGCTCAAACCGTTCCAGAGGCATATCGGCCTTAACGATCTTCTTCATCTCCGCCTCGATTTTGCTCAGATCCTCAGGGGTCAGAGGCCGGGGCAGATCCACATCGTAGTAAAAGCCGTTTTCAATGGCGGGGCCGATGGCAAACCTGGCCTCAGGGAACAGGTGCTGCACCGCCTGCGCCATAATGTGGGCGGAGGTGTGCCAGTAGGCGTGCTTGCCCTCGGGAGAATCAAAGGTCATGATCTCCACCGTGCAGTCGTGATCCAGCATCGTGCGCAGATCGGCGCCCTGACCGTCGATTTTGGCGGCACAGGCGGCGCGGTAAAGGCCCATGCTCAGATCCTTGCAGAGATCGGCCGCAGAAACGGGTGCTTCGTAGGAACGGACGCTGCCGTCCTTCAGGGTAATATTGATCATTGTACAAACTTCCTTTCTCAAATAAAACGATATTCAGCCAATTTCAGGGGTGTGCTGCCGGGTGCTCCCGATCCGATGGCCGGACAGGAGCCCACAAGTTCGCAGTGTCCCCCTTCCGCCCGAATGAATCCGCATCGAAAACACCTCCTTTGAAAATAAAAAAGCTTCATCCCTCAGAAAGGGATGAAGCGGGTCTGCTCCATGGTTCCACCCAAATTCACCTGCCAAGGCAGGCCTCGAAGACGGGTAACGTCCGTCTGACCGTCGCGGTTCGCCGCGCCCTCCAGGGTGGTGTCGGAATTTCTTGCCAACGTGGGACGCTTTCAGCCGGAGCCATGCTCGGGCGTCCTTCTCTGTCCATCGGCGCGGCGAAAAACCGCTTCCCTGTCACAGGTTTATGGGATTATGAATCAGTATAGCATCCAAACAGAAACTTGTCAAGTCCTCTTCAGCCAAATTCATCACGGTCTTTTGTCAAGAAAAAC
Source organism: Oscillospiraceae bacterium (assembly GCA_029098085.1). GTDB lineage: Bacteria > Bacillota > Clostridia > Oscillospirales > Ruminococcaceae > Faecivivens. The sequence continues at coordinate 4,552 of JAQXNQ010000143.1, read as the reverse complement.
AGGCAGTCCATAGACATATCTGTTAAAAAAAATCTTCGGCATTGTGCAAATAAACAAAATTTTTATTTGACTGGTCTGAATGCTGGAAATTGTACTGACTTTTCATTATAATAGAAAGGAAGATTTTAAGTAAAAGAGGCGTTTATGTGTCTAGGCTGTGTATCCGAACAAGCTGTTTGCTTTGCTGCCTGCTTCTGCTTTGCTGCCTGTGGATAAGGCCTGTTGTCTCCGCTTCCCGGAGTTCCGGCGCAGAGACGTCTGAAGCAGGAGTCAGCGAGCCGCCCATCCGCATTTCAGTCAGCATTTTTGAGAATACCGGGCACAGCTATCTGGCAGGCCCTTTAAGCCTTCAGTGTCCGGCTTCCTCCACGCCCGCCTCCGTGCTGGAGCTGCTCTGCAGCTATGCCTATCTGGACAGCGTCCTGCTGGAGGGGGAAACCCTTTTGTCCATCACAGCAGACGACCGGGTATATGGTACCAGCGATGACGGCAGCGGCTGGATGCTGATTATCAACGGCCAGACGCCAGACGGCCTCTCCGATGAAGACGGCAGCGATCCGGCGGACGAAAATCTGCAGCTGCAGAGCGGAGACGTGCTGGAATGGATTTATCGGGTCGGGGAAAACAATCAGGAAGTCGTTTCCGCCGACGGATATGCCGCCCGGGGCGGCGGCGGGCTGGATAAGACTCTGTGGCAGAGCGAATACAGCAATCTGATGAACCGGGCCTGCAGCTGGCTCAAATCCAGCTGCAGAAACGCCGAAGCGCTCTACACACTGGGCAGCGCCGGCGTTGCCGTGGATCACAAATACCTGACCAACGTGCTGCGGGAGATCATCGATTCCGATCCCAACGATGCCGGCGCGCTGGCTGACGGCATTCTGGCTGTCAGCTTCTGCGGCATTTCTGCGGAAAACATCTCAGGCCGGAACCTGATTCTGGAGCTGGCCAACTGTCCTGATGTGGATCGTCAGGAAGCCATGCTGGCGCTGGCCGCCGCAGACTGCAACAATTACAGCCTCCCCAAAGGCTCCTCCAACGACCGCAGCGCACTGCTCAATGTGATTCTGGCCGCCCAGAACGAGGACGGATCTGTTTCTTCCCTGCGGGGAGAAACCGGAACCACGCTGGCCACTGCGCTGGCTTTGACAGCGCTGGCGCCCTATTGTGACGATCAGGCCGTACGCACTGCATCGGACAGGGGAATCGATTATCTGGCCGCTCAGCTGGACCCCGCCACAGGCGGATATCTGGACAGCAGCGGAGCGCTTTCCTGCAAAACCACAGCATCGGTCATCACCGCACTCAGCAGCCTCGGCGTTTCGCTGAGCGACGAGCGCTTCTGCCCGGGGGATACCAATCTGCTGCAGCTGATGTTTACCCTGCAGCTGGACAACGGAAGCTTTTCCGAAACTCCGGACGGAGCTTCGGACATCGACGCCACGGAAGCGGCCATTCTGGCCATGGTTGCCCAAAAGAACAGCCACAGCCCCTACCTGCTCCGCTCCCCCGTCACCGGAAGCGGTTCTCCGGTTCTGCCGACTTCGGAAGTGGCCGCCGAGAGCAGTGAGGTTTCGGTATCGGAGACCGACAGCGAACCGGTTGCCGGCATCAGCTTCCTGTTCGGCGCCGCCGGTCTGGCCATCGGCATTCTTCTGGGCGCCATCGCCCTGTTTGCGGCCGTCCGCCTGATGAAACGGGCTGACAGGGAAGACGAAACGAAAGATTGATTCTGACAGCAAAGGAGCAGCCCGCAGTGAAATGCAGGCTGCTCCTTTTACATGCAAAATTTGACCCGGGTGCTGCAGCATCGCCTTTTCCGGCCTCACTTCAGGCTTTGCTCCGCCAGGCACTGGGCTTTGACGCAAAGCTCTGCCGCCTTGAAGGCATGATCCTGGGTCATGGCGTTCTCGGTGCGGTTCAGGCAGTCGAGAATCAGCTGACCAAAGAAGGGGAAGCCCGTTTTGCCCGCTGCGGAGATATAATGCTCTCCCTGATGATCCACCAGGAAGATGTGATCGCCCGCCTTGTCCGCCGCCACGTTGACATACTTCCGCAGCTCGATATAGCCGTCGGTGCCCTGAATGATGGTGCGGCCGTCTCCCCAGGTGCTCAGGCCGTCAGGAGTGAACCAGTCCACCCGGAAATAGGCGGACGCGCCGCTCTCGGTGACCAGCGTGGCGTCGCCGAAATCATCCAGCTCCGGATACTGAGGATGACCGTAATTGGCAATCCGGGCGCTTTGAAGAGTGGCCTCCTCCGAACCGGTAAAGTACAGAATCTGCTCGATCTGATGACTGCCAATATCGCAGAGAATGCCGCCGTACTGCTCCTTCTTAAAAAACCAGTCAGGACGGCTGGGCGCGTTCAGCCGGTGAGGCCCCAGTCCCAGCATGCTGATGACCTTGCCGATGGCGCCAGCCTTGACCAGCTGTCCGGCATAGACGGCGCTTTCCACATGCAGCCGCTCGGAGTAGTAGACCATGTACTTCCGTCCGGTCTCCCGGGTTTTCAGGCGGGCCGCCTCCAGCTGCGCCAGAGAGGTCAGCGGGGTTTTATCGGTAAAATAATCCTTGCCGGCGTCCATGACCCGCAGTCCCAGCTCACAGCGCAGGTTGGGCACGGCAGCAGCGGCCACCAGCTTCACCTCCGGATCCTCCAGAATCTCCTCCAGACACCGGGCGGGCTTCACCTCGGGATAGGTTTTGACAAACTGCTCCACCTTCTTCGGATCGGCGTCGTATACCCATTTCAGCGTGGCGCCCGCCTCCCGCAGGCCGTTGCACATGCCATAAATGTGACCGTGATCCAGCGCCGCCGCTGCAAAGACAAATTCTCCCGGTTTCACCACCGGCTCCGCCTTTCCTTGAGGCGCGTAATTCATTCCATCAGATTTCTGCATAACAGGCTCCTTCCCCGCAGCCCCTCCGGCTGCGCTTACAGTACCAAAAATATCAGCTGTCAAACCGGCAGCCAGTCCAGCACCCGCTGAATGTGGGTGTCCCAGAAGGCCCAGTCGTGCACGCCGGGCGCCTCATAATAAGTGTGGGAAACGCCCAGATCGTTCAGGGTCTGGTGGAACCGCCGGTTGGGCTCCAGGGCAAAGTCCTCGGTGCCGCAGGCCATGAAAATCTCCGGCATGGGCAGCTTTGCCGCCGTCCGCTCTTCGGCGATCCGGAACAGGTTGTCCTCCCCGGAGGCTTCATATTGGGCAGGCGAACCGAAGTTCAGGAAAAACTGCACCGCGCGGTCATAGACAGCCGGCTCCAGTTCCTCCCTTCTGGCTGCCAGCGCCGCCAGATCCGGCAGCGCACGCACCTCCGGCGGCAGCAGGCTCATCCGGTCGCAGCCGGAAGAAAGCCCCGCCGCATAGCCGAACCGATCCCCGCAGCGCATGCCGATCTTCAGGGCACCGTATCCGCCCATGGACAGGCCGCAGATGAAATTCTTCTCCCGGTCGGCGCTGATCTTAAAATATTTCTGACAGAACGCCGGGGTTTCGTCAGCGATGAAATCGAAAAAGCGGAAGCCGAATTTCTGATTGGTATAGGCGCTGATGTGGGCGGCGGGCATGACAACCGCCAGCTTTTTTCCGGCGGCATACCGCTCGATGGAGGTGCGGCGCTGCCAGATGGTGTGATCGTCCGAGGTGCCGTGCAGCAGATACAGCACCGGCAGCTCTTCCTGCCCGTCCCAGACCGGCCTTGCGTTCACACCGATTCCCTGCTCTCCCTCCGGCAGAATCACATCCATGGACATGGCCATGCCCAGCGTCTTCGCAAAAAAGTCCACATGCATCAGAGCCATATGCTCACTCCTTTTCACCGGAATTTCCCGCCTTTTTCCGCTCGTAGGCGGTGGGGGAAATGCCCTTGATTTTTTTGAACACCCGGGAAAAATACAGCGGATCCCGGAAACCCGCCGATGCCGCCACCTCACTGACGCTCATGCCGCTGCCCCGCAGCAGGGCACAGGCCTCGTTGATCCGGTAGCTGGTGAGAAAACGGGTGGGCGGAATGCCCAGCTCCTGGGAAAATACCCGGTACAGGTGGCTGGGACTGATGCCCACGAAATCGGCGATATCCTCAATGGTGATGTCCCGGCTGAAATTGTGGCTGATATACCGGGCCGCCTTGTCCACATACTGGCGGGCCGTGGTCTGACGGACGCTGCCGCTGCCCGGCTCCTCCATCAGCGCGCCGAGAAACAGGTAGAGGCCTCCCAGCATCCGGGCCTCGGCGGCGGGACTGTTGCCCCGGGCGTCATAAATCCGCTTGAGACAGCGCCGGATCCGGTCGGGATTCTCCGGAAAAATCAGCTGCACCTGCTCCCCGAAGGGCGTCAGGCCCAGCATCCGGTGGGCCTCGGTGCCGTTAAAGCCCACCCAGTAATACTCCCAGGGGGTTTCCTCGTCGGCCACATAGCAGCAGAGTTCTCCGGGACGGATAAAAAAGAGCCCGCCGGCGGGAATTTCCAGTGTACCGCAGGGGCCCTTCAGAACGCCTTTGCCCTCGGTGACAAAATGCAGCAGATAATGATCCCGGGTGGCCGG
>JAQXNQ010000142.1 GCA_029098085.1 Oscillospiraceae bacterium | reverse complement strand
ACAGCCAGAATCTCAGCAAAACCGCCCGGGAGCAGCTGGGCGTTGTCATGGATGAAAGCTGCTTTCCTGAAAGCCTTTCCGCCAGAGACGGCGACCGGTTTCTCCGGCGAATCTATAAAACCTGGGACAGCGACGCCTACAACCGGTACCTGAAGGCTTTTTCCCTGCCCGCCGACAAGGCGATCAAGGACTATTCCCGGGGCATGAAGATGAAGCGGTCCATTGCGGCGGCTCTGTCTCACGACAGCCGTCTGCTGATTCTGGACGAAGCCACCAGCGGACTGGATCCGGTGGTGCGGGATGAAATTCTGGATGTTTTCCGGGATTTTGTCCAGGACGAAACCCACTCCATCCTCATCTCCTCCCACATTCTCTCGGATCTGGAAAAGATCTGCGACTATGTGACTTTCCTTCACCGGGGCAAGGTGCTGCTCTCGGAGCCCAAGGATGAGCTGCTGGAGCGGTGGTGCATCGTCCGGGGCAGCATGGAGCAGCTGCGGGAGCTGGAGCCCTCCGCTCTGGTTGGACTGCGGGAAAACCCCTTCGGTGCTGAAGCCCTGGCCCGGCGGGATCGGATCCCGGCAGGCTTTGCCGCCGATCCCGCCACCATGGAGGACATTATGCTCTATCACATCCGGACCGCCGACAAAGGAGGCAGCTTATGAGCGGACTGATTCTGAAGGATCTGCTGACACTGAAAAAGCAGGCAAAGCTGTTTGCCGTGCTTCTGATCGTTTACTGTGCCATTTCCTGTTTTACAGACATGTACATGATGTCCAGCGTTTTTGTGTTTGTGGGAGGCATGCTGCCCATCACGGCGCTGGCCTATGACGAACGGGCCCACTGGGATCGGATCTGCCCCACCCTGCCGGTGAGCCGGACCCAGATCGTCCTGAGCAAATATGTACTGGGACTCCTGCTGTCCGCTGCGGGCGCCGTGATTTATCTGCTGATGCTGATCATCGGCGAGAGAGGGTTTTCCGCCATAACAGAAAATCTGGTGGTGGCTGCGGGCATGTTCCTGGCGGCGATGCTGATGCTGTCCCTGTCCATGCCGCTGCTCTTCTGGCTCGGCTCGGAGAAATTCCGGCTCATCTTCCTGCTGCTGTTTCTGCTGCCTGTTCTGCTGATCTCAACCCTTGGCGACACCGGGCTGCCGGCGCTGACCCCCAAGCAGGAGCTGTGGATCGCCATCGGCTTCACCGCAGGCGTGCTGTCCCTCCTGGCCCTGTCCATGGCGCTGTCGGCGGCCATCATCCGCCGGAAGGAGTACTGAGCCTTTACAAAGCCCCGCCGCTGCGCTATAATGATGCGTGATAACAGACATACCATGAAGGAGCAGCGGTCATGAATCAACCTGAAATTGTCGGGCGCTTCGCCCCCACCCCCAGCGGGCGGATGCATCTGGGGAATGTCTTCTGCGCCCTGCTGGCCTGGCTCTCCGCCAAAAGCCAGGGCGGACGGGTCATCCTGCGGATCGAGGATCTGGACACCGAGCGGGCGCCCCGGGCCTTCGCTTCCCTGCTGGAGGAGGATTTCCGCTGGCTGGGCCTTGTCTGGGATGAGGGCGGCTCGGAGGGCGGCCCCCACGGGCCCTATTACCAGAGCGAGCGGACGGAGCTCTATCTGCAGGCCTATGAAAAGCTGGAAGAAATGGGGCTGCTGTACCCCTGCTTCTGCAGCAGAAGCGAGCTGCACGCCGCCGAAGCTCCTCACATGTCGGACGGCCGCTTCATCTACACCGGCCGCTGCCGGAATCTCACGGACGGGGAGCGGCTGGAAAAAAGCCGTCTGCGCAAGCCCGCCGCCCGCATCCGGGTGCCGGATCGGGTGCTTTCCTTTGAGGACCTCCACTATGGTCACCAGGAGGAATACCTTCCGGACGAGTGCGGCGACTTCGTTATCCGCCGGGCGGACGGGGTCTTCGCCTATCAGCTGGCTGCTGCCCTGGACGACGGCCTCATGGGCGTCACCGAGGTGGTACGGGGCAGCGATCTGCTCTCCTCCTCCCCCCGGCAGATCTGGCTGCAGCAGACGCTGGGGCTCCCCTCTCCCCGCTACGGGCACATTCCGCTGTTGACTGCGCCCGACGGGCGGCGGCTTTCCAAGCGGGACGGGGATCTGGATCTGGGCGCCCTGCGGCAGCGGTTTTCCGGCCCGGAGCCGATTCTCGGCCTGCTGGGGCATCTGGCAGGGCTGCTCGACCGCCCGGAGCCGGTCAAGGCAGAGGAACTGATTCCGTTGTTTGACTGGAACAAAATCCCGGCGGATGATCTGGTCATGACAGAGGAAATGCTCCGAACTTTGAATGGATAACAGAAAAGCGTCCTCACCGGACTTAAAACGGCGGGGACGCTTCAGGTTGTCGAAAAATGGTTTGTGAGAAAAATTGCACAAACGATGGGTTGACATAAAAACGAATGGATGGAACCGGTATCGAGCCGGCCCCATCCATATGGACACCCCTTAGTAGGGTTTCCATACCTTCCTGACTTTTTGTGTGCATATAGGAGTATTTCGCCCTCTGCGGAGGGCGACCAGGGCGCTGCCCTGGACCCGCAAGGGGCGCGCCCCTTGACCCATAATCCTTGGCAAAAGTCGATGAGTGGTACCAGTCCGCAAGAAGCTCGCAAGAGGTTCGCGCTTAGCTGCGCTGAGCTGCAGCTTTCGCGTGAGCGAAAGCGATGGAACTTTAAGTGCCTTGGCAACCAATTGAAAGTAAATCGCTTATTTGTGCCATTTGCCAATCAGTAGTAACTTTATCGACACGCTGAAGCGTCCTCACCGGCCCAAACCCGGCGGGGACGCTTTCCTTTTGCAGAGCAGCACGAAACCCGCCCTGTTTACCCTTCGATGCTCCGGATCACCCTGCAGGGATTGCCGAAGGCCACCACCCGGGGCGGCACATCCCGGGTAACCACGCTGCCGATGCCCACCAGCGCCTCCCGGCCGATGGTCACCTCCTGCAGTACGGTGGAGCCCGCGCCCAGATGCGCGCCCTGCTCCACCTTCACGCCGCCGCAGAGGGTGCAGCCCGGCGCGATGCTGGCGTAGTCCTCCAGAATATCGGCGTGCTCCACAATGGAGCCGGTATTGACGATAGCCATATTGCCCACCTGCGCATAGGAATTGACCACCGCGTTTTTCCCCACAAACACGCCTTCTCCCAACCGGGCGTTGGACGCCACAGCGGCGGTGGGATCGATAATGTTCACCACCGTGAAGCCCAAGCTTTTCGCCAGTTCGTACCACTTTTTCCGGTTTCCGTAGCCGCCGATGCTGCCCGCCGACACGAAAACATGCCGCATACCCTTTTCGTACAGCTCCGGCAGCAGAGCCGTCGTCCCCATGACCCGATGGCCGATGAACTCCTTTCCCACCGGCGTTCGGTCGTCCAGAATGGCCGCCACCCGGTAAAGACCGGTGGCCAGCGCCGCATCCAGCACGCTCTGCAGATGGCCGGTCGCTCCGAGAAAAATCAGATCTGTCATAATTCTGTCCCTCCTGTATGGCTGTCTGACGCTTCTTTCATTGTAGCACAGTTTTCTGAAACGGAAAAGGGGCTTTTGCTTCCTGAAAATCGTCTTTATAAGGACGAACAGTTTACTGATTTTTTGGAGCCTCCATCGGCAGGCTGCCCTTGATTTTCGCCCAGTAAGTGTGTATAATGGCCATGATGGCCGTCCGCGGCCAGATTTTAACCGGAAAGAGGCACCATGTATGGCCAAGCTGCGTCAGGCGCTCCGTTCTCCCCAATCCCGGATGCTGCTCTTTTTTGCGCTGGAAGGGGTTCTTTATCAGTTTGCCACCTCTGTGGCCAATTTTGGAAACAACCTCTATGCCACCAATCTGGGCGCCAGCGATACCCAGATCGGACTGGTTCAGATGATCCCCAACCTGATCGCCGTGGCGCTGCTGCTGCCCTGCGGTATTCTCAGCGAGCGGATGAGCAGCTCCCGCACCATGCCCTTTTTTCTGCTGGTGATCATGGGGCTGATGTTTTTCGGCTACGGCACCGTCCCCGCCATGGGTAATCTCCGCATGATCTTTTACTTTGTCTTTCTGGGGCTGAGCGTGGGCTCCATGGTGCTCTACAACGCCCAGTGGCAGAATTTCTTCGGCGACGTAACCGCCCCCGGGGAGCGGAACAGCGTCTTTACCTTCCGCAACCGCTTCATGTTTCTAGTGGGCACCCTGACCCCGCTGCTCTGCGGCATTCCCATGTCCTCGGTGCAGACCCCGGAGCAGAAGCTGCTGATCCTGCGGATCTTTTTCTATCTCAGCGGCGCTTTTCTTCTGCTGCAGGCCTTTGTCCTTACCCGAATCCCCTGCGCCAAAAAGCAGACCTCTGCCGTGAGAATCTCCCCCCGGGATCTGGCGGAGGTGATCGCCGCCGCAGCCAAAAGTCCGGCCTTCCGGGGCTTTTTCGGCACGGTTCTGTTCTTTTATCTGGGCTGGCATATGGACTGGAGCATGTGGTATCTGGCCGAGGTGCAGTATGTGGGCATGTCCGAATCCCAGCTGAGCCTTCTCTCCGCTCTGATCTGCGTCACCCAGCTGGCTGCCATCGGCGTCTTTGCCCGCCTGAACGAAAAGAAGTCGGTCCACTGCTCGATCATCTACGGCGGACTGGCTCTGGTGGTCTGCTCGGCGGCGGTCATCATCTCCTGCATGCTGCCGGAGGGACTGCGGGTACCGGTCTTTATGACCCTCGCCGTGGTGGGCGGCATGCTGCAGAGCTGCATCTCTCTCTGCACCGTTCAGATGCTGCTGGAGGTGGCCCCGGAGAAGAACCGCTCCCTGACCATCAGTCTGTACACCATCGTCATCACCCTGAGCAACAGCCTGATGCCGCTGCTGGGCGTCCGGATGTATACGGCGCTGGGCGCTGACCGTCGCGCCCTGATCCTGTTTTACAGCTTTTCCCTGATCTGGCGGATTCTGTCCACCCTGATCTTTATCCTCCGCTACCGGTGCATCCGCCGTCAGAAGCGCCCGGACACCCCTGCCGAAGCGGTCCCCGGCAATTTCTGAAAAATTTTTCGGAAAAATCCTCATTTTGGGCTGTACAAAAGCCGCAAACTGTGCTATAATAGATTTTGCTTTCAGACCGAAAGCAAAAATGGGCCCGTAGCTCAGCTGGGAGAGCGCTGCGTTCGCATCGCAGAGGTCGAGAGTTCGATCCTCTTCGGGTCCACCA
>JAQXNQ010000141.1 GCA_029098085.1 Oscillospiraceae bacterium | reverse complement strand
GCGGCAGTTCCAGGAGACCTACCGCTATCTGCACTTTTCCGCCGACGGGCCGTCCTGCACCGCCTTTGCCCCCGGCAAAATCCTCGACTGCTTTATCCTGCGGCTGTACGGCGAGTACACCGGCAGCGACCCGGACCGCATCCGGGCGATGGCCAGCCGCACCTGGGACTGCGCCCTGTTTGAACGGGAAATCTGACCCTTCCCTCCGGGAAGAAATTTACATACATGAAGGAGTCTGCCTCAATGGAAATCAGAGAATCAACCGAAACCGACGTCCCGCAGCTGCGGCTGCTGGAGGAACGCTGCTTTGCCGACCCCTGGAGCAGCAAAAGCCTGCGGGACACCCTGAGAGAGGAGCACTGCTTCTTCCTCTCCGCCGTGGAGAACGGCCGTATCTGCGGCTACCTGAACACCACCTATGTGCTGGACGAGCTGGACATCCATCGGGTCTGCGTCCTGCCGGAATACCGGCGGATGGGCGTCGGCACCGCTCTGCTGGATTACATGATGGTCTTCTGCCGCCAGCACGGCTTCACCGAGGTGTTTCTGGAGGTACGCAAGTCCAATCTGCAGGCGCAGCGGCTTTACCGGCGGTTTGGCTTTGAGGTGGTGGGCGAACGGGCGGACTTCTATCAGCACCCCACTGAGCCCGGTTATGTCATGCGGGCAGATCTGTCGAAGGCCGCTGAGGCGTAAGGAAAGGAAGCTGCATATGGAAAAGAACATCCGCATTCTGGCCATCGAAAGCTCCTGCGACGAAACCGCCGCCGCCGTGGTGGAAAACGGTCGGACGGTGCTGTCGTCGGTGATCTCCTCCCAGGTGGAGGAACACCGGAAATACGGCGGCGTGGTGCCGGAAATCGCCTCCCGCCGCCACTGCGAGAACATCTGCTGGGTGGTGGACGGCGCCATGCAGGAGGCCCATATGACCTTCGATCAGCTGGACGCCATCGCCGTCACCTACGCGCCCGGTCTCATCGGCGCGCTGCTGGTAGGGGTCGGCTACGCCAAGGGTCTGTCCATGGCCACCGGCAAGCCCCTGATCCCGGTACATCACCTGCGGGGTCATGTGGCGGCCAACTACATCGCCCACCCGGATCTGAAGCCGCCCTTTCTCTGCATGATCGCCTCCGGCGGACACAGTCATATTGTGGAGGTGGAGGATTACACGAAGTTTAAGGTCATCGGCCGCACCCGGGACGACGCGGCGGGCGAGGCCTTCGATAAGGCGGCCCGGGCCATGGGCTACCCCTATCCCGGCGGCGTGTATATCGACAAAGCCTCCAAAACCGGCAATCCCAAAGCCTTTCACCTGCCCCGTCCCCATGTGGAGGGCAGTCCCTGCGATTTCAGCTTTTCGGGTCTGAAGACCGCAGTCATCAATACCCTGCACACCGCTCAGCAGCGGGGCATCTCCATCAACGTGGAGGATCTGGCCGCTTCCTTCCAGCAGACGGTCTGCGACATCATCTCGGAGAAGCTGTCCCTGGCGCTGGACGCGCATCCACACGACACGCTGGTGCTGGCGGGCGGCGTCTCGGCCAACTCGGGTCTCCGCGCCCGGCTGGAGGAGGACTGTCGCAAGCGGGGCATCCGGTTCTGCTGTCCGCCCCTGTCTCTCTGCGGAGACAACGCCGCCATGATCGGCGCTCAGGGATACTATGAGCTGCTGGCGGGCAATGTGGCCGACCTGTCCCTCAACGCGGTGGCGAGCAAAAAGATCGAAATCGAGTGAGCACAGGCTGATTTATTATGTAAAGTAGATTTGCTTTACATAATCTGCAAACGATATTTTTCTTAAATTTCTGCGTATGGTATTGCAAGACTGCACCTGCAGCGTTTTTCCCTGAAAAACATTTACATTACCCAAAAAGGATGCTATAATGAAAAGCGATAAAACGCAAGGGGAGGCAAGGCGGTGGAACTCTGGGACCTGTACGACAAACACGGCAAGCCTCTGGGCATTGTCCATCGGCGGGGCGTGCCCCTGCTGCCCGGCCAGTATCACCCGGTGACGGCCGTTTTCACGGTCAACAGCAAGAACTCCATCCTGCTGACCCGACGGCACCCCGACAAATCCAACGGCGGCTGCTGGGAGGTCACCGGCGGCTGCATCCGCGCGGGTGAGGATCCGCTGACGGCGGCCAGACGGGAGCTCTGGGAGGAAACCGGCATCCGTGCGGAGACACTGCTGCCGTTGGGACGGGATCTGGCCGTCCTGCCCGGGGATCCGGTGCTTTGCTGGTCTTATGTGCTGCACCTGGATATAGCTGCAAAGCAGTTAACTTTACAGAAAAATGAGGTCACGGATGCCCGCTGGGTCTCCCCCGACCTGCTGGAGCCGCTGTATGGCGCCGGTGGGCTGGAGCCCATGACCGGGTGGCTGTGGCGGAAATACAGAGACAGGATTCTCTTCTGTCCGGAAAGCTGGGAAAACCTATGAAAGCTATGAGCGCGGAGATTCTCTGCATCGGCACCGAAATTCTCATGGGAAACATTGTCAATACCAACGCCGCCTACATCGCCAAGGAGCTGGCGGTGCTGGGGATCAATGTGTACCACCAGTCGGTGGTGGGTGACAACCCCGGACGGCTGCGGGAGGCGCTGGAGCTGGCCTTCTCCCGGGCGGACATCGTCATCACCACCGGCGGACTGGGGCCCACCTACGACGACCTGTCCAAGGAGACCATCGCCGCCTGGTTCGGCAAAAAGCTGGTGCTCCATCAGCCGTCGCTGGATGCCATGACCCGCTATTTTGAAAAATCCGGCCGGGTCATGACCGAGAACAACAAAAAGCAGGCCTATCTCCCCGAGGGAGCGGAGGTCTTCGACAATCCCAACGGCACCGCCCCCGGCTGCGCCATAGAAAAGGACGGCAGGATCGCCATTCTGCTGCCTGGCCCGCCCCGGGAGATGCAGCCCATGTTCGACCACTTCGCCGTCCCCTATCTGTCCCGCCTGAGCGGACAGGTTTTCCGCTCCCATTGCCTGTACTTCTACGGCATCGGCGAATCGGCGCTGGAGGATCGGCTGCGGGAGATGATGGAGAAGAGCAGCAACCCCACCGTGGCCCCCTACGCCAAAACCGGCGAGGTCATGCTGCGGGTCACCGCCCGGGCGGAGAATGAACAGCAGGCCGAAGCGCTGCTGCAGCCGGCCATCGAGGCCATCCGGGCCGAGGCGGGCGAGTTTCTCTACGGCATTGACGTGGACAATCTGCAGACGGCGGCCGTGCGCAGACTGCAGGAGCTGGGGCTGCAAACGGCTACAGCGGAAAGCTGCACCGGCGGCTATGTGGCCAAGCGGCTCACCGACGTCAGCGGTGCGTCCGAAGTGTTCCAGTGCGGGCTGGTCACCTACTCCAACGGGATGAAGGAGCAGCTGCTGGGGGTCTCCCATGAGACGCTGGAGCGGTACTCCGCCGTGTCCGCCGAAACCGCCGCTGAAATGGCCGCGGGTGTCCGCCGGGTGTCCGGCGCGGACATCGGCATCGGCGTCACCGGCAACGCGGGGCCGAATGCCTCCGAGGGCAAGCCGGTGGGCGAGGTCTGGTTGGCGGTGGACTCCGAATGGCATAAGGAAACCATTCCCCTGACCTTCTTCCGCCACGACCAGGACGCCCGGGAATATATCCGGTACCTGGCCTCCTCCCGGGCGCTGCACCTGATCTGGAAAACCGCCGGAATGAAGGACAAATCCTGACAAAGCGCTGCCCTCCCGATCACTGTCAACCACCGACCACTGTGAGGTATCCCTATGCCCCAGATCACTCTGACCTTTTTCATTGAAATCATCGGCACCATCGCCTTCGCCTCCTCCGGCGCCCTGGTGGGCATCGGCAGACGGATGGATCTGTTCGGCATCATGGTGCTGGGCGTGACCACCGCCGTGGGCGGCGGTATCATCCGGGACGTGATCCTGAACCTGATGCCCCCCACCACCTTCCGCTACCCGGTCTATATGGCCACGGCGGCGCTGACCGTGCTGCTGATTTTCATGGTGATCCGTCTCCGGCCTGACATCATGAGGACGCATTTCTTCAACGTGTACGAGCAGGTCATGAACGTGCTGGACGCCATTGGCCTGGGTGCCTTCACCGTGCTGGGCATCAACAGCGCCATCACCGCCGGATACGGCGAGTACCGGTTCCTGCTGGTGTTTCTGGGGGTCATGACCGGCATCGGCGGCGGCGTGGTGCGGGACATGATGGCGGGCGAAACGCCGTATGTCATGCGCAAACACGTTTACGCCACTGCATCGATCATCGGTGCGATTGTCTGCGTTCTGCTTTGGATGTGGAAGCTAACGAGCCTGAACACAGCCATGCTCATCGGCGGCGGGCTGGTGATTCTGATCCGCATGCTGGCATCGCATTTCCGGTGGAATCTGCCGAGGGCGATGTGAGGGCCGATTCGAACAACCTGCCCTGCAGCTTCACCGAAAATCGCCGCGAGCCGTTGCCGGAAGCAGATAAACCCAAAGGTGTGAAATCTCTCCCCTGCGATCGCTTCCACCCGAAACATCTGATCAACAATCCGGCGGGCCTGCCCTGAAAAGCAGACCCGCCGGATTCATTTCTCTATACGTTGAGCGGCCGCAGGAAACGGTTCATCATTCACTCTGTGCCGATCTCAACCTCTCTCCCCGTCTCCAGCGCCCGCTCGATGGCGTTCAGGTACAGCACCGGCTTCACCAGCTGGTCATAGCTATGATCCATCTCTCCGGTGCGGAGCATCCGGACGAAGCTGTCGCACTCGCTCTGGTAGATGGCGGACAGGTCGATCTCCCGCTGCAGGGTGCCTTCCTTGCCGTACACCGACGCGGCGTAGTTGTAATTGCCTTCATTGTAATGGCCGGTAACCAGAAAATCCTCGTAACGGGTGACGATGACCAGATTGTCCCCCTGCCGGAAGGCGGCCACCGATTTGGGATTATAGCCGAAGACGGTCAGGCTCACCTCGGCCAGATGGGAAGCGTAAAACAGAAATCCGCCGTATTCATTGTGCATATTGACCGGCGCGGACACCTCGCCGCCGTATAATTTGCCCAGCGCGCCGCTTTCCACCGCCTGCTTCAGCTCCAGCACCTGGGGCGCGTATTTGACCGACGAGCCGCCCACCAGCGGGACGCCCTTTTCTTTGGCCAGCCGGGCCAGGGCGACGGCCTCCTGATAGTCGCTGGTGAAGGGCTTGTCGATGAAGGCGGGTATCCCGGCTTCGATGAAGGGACGGGCAAACGCCCCGTGAAAACGGCCGTCCCGGGCGGTGATCATGACGGCGTCCACTCTTCCGAGCATCTCTTCCGAACGCTCGGCGATGAAATCCAGCCCGCAGGCGTCAAAGACCTTCCGGCTTTCCTCAGGGTAATGTCCGCCAACGGCGGTCACCCGGATGTCCGGATAGGAAACGCCCTCCTCCAGACCGTTGAAAATCCGGGCAAAGGCCATGGCGTGAGAATTTTCCGAACCGATGATACCAACGCGAAACATACTCATTCCTCCATTCTGGACAGGGGGTTCAGCTCATGGCAGCGCT
>JAQXNQ010000140.1 GCA_029098085.1 Oscillospiraceae bacterium | reverse complement strand
GAGGCAGCCCGTAAGCTGAAGTCCATGGTGGACAGCGGCGAAACCGGCAGAATTCTCGGTATCCGGGGTTTTGTGACCTGGGCCCGGGATGAGCGCTACTATGTGGAGAGCGGCTGGCGGGGCAAGCTGGCCACCGAAGGCGGCGGTGCTCTGATCAACCAGTCCATCCACACCATGGATCTGATGAACTTCTTCATGGGCCGTCCCAAATCGGTGGAAGCCGTCTGCCAGAACCGTCACCTGAAAGGAGTTATTGAGGTGGAGGACACGGTGGACGCCCTGATCGACTACAGCGGCGTGCCCGGCATCTTCTTCGCCACCACCGCCTACGGCGTCAACTCCCCCGTGCTCATCGAGCTCTCCTGCGAGAAGATGACCCTGCGGATGGAGGAGACCGAGGTCACCATCAAGCGGCCCGGTCAGCCTGTGGAGCGGATCAGCTATGACCGTCCCTCCCTGCTGGGCAAGGACTACTGGGGCGCCGGTCATCACCTGTGCATCTCCGACTTCTACCGCTGTCTGGAGGAGGATCTCCCCTTCCAGAACGATGTGCCCAGCATCAAAAACACGCTGGATCTGATGCTGGCTGTCTACGAGTCCGCCGGAAAGGGCGGCGCTCCCGTTTCACTGTAAACCCCGACCTACGAAAGGATGAAACCAATGAAGCTCTCTTTCCGCTGGTATGGCAACGACGATCCCGTCACCCTGGAAAAAATTCGTCAGATTCCCACCATGCACTCCATCGTCACCGCTATCTATGATGTGCCGGTGGGCGAGGTCTGGCCTATGGAAAAGATCGAGGCCCTGAAGGCCACGGTGGAGGCCTCCGGCCTGCACTTCGAGGTCATTGAAAGCGTCCCCGTCCATGAAGACATCAAGCTGGGCCGCCCCACCCGCGACAAATATATCGATGCCTATTGCCAGAACATCCGCAACCTTGGCAAGGCCGGCATCAAGTGCATCTGCTACAACTTCATGCCCGTCTTTGACTGGACCCGCACTCAGCTGGACAAGCAGCTGCCCGACGGCTCCAACGCCCTGGTCTACTATGTGGATCAGCTGCAGAAGATGGATCCCCTGACCGGCGAGCTCTCCCTCCCCGGCTGGGACAGCTCCTACAAAAAGGAAGACCTGCAGAAGCTCTTTGACGCGTACAAAGAGGTCGATGAGGAAAAGCTGTGGGAAAACCTCTCCTATTTCCTCAAGGCGGTTATCCCCGTGGCGGAGGAAGCCGGCATCCGCATGGCTATCCACCCCGACGATCCGCCCTACCCCATCTTCGGCCTGCCCCGCATCATCACCTGCGAGGAGAACCTGGATCGGTTCCTCTCCATCGTGGACAGCCCCTCCAATACCCTGACCCTCTGCACCGGCTCGCTGGGCTGCGCCAAGTTCAACGACATCCCCCGGCTGGTGGACAAGTACTCCGCTATGGATCGGATCGGCTTCATGCACGTCCGCAACGTTCTGCTGAAGGACGACGGCAGCTTTGAGGAATCCGCCCACTACTCCGGCTGCGGCTCTCTGGACATCGTGGCTATCATGAAGGCGCTGCACAAGAACCACTTCACCGGCTACCTCCGTCCCGACCATGGCCGTATGATCTGGGGTGAGACCGGCCGTCCCGGCTATGGCCTGTATGACCGCGCCCTGGGCGCTTCCTACATCACCGGCATCTGGGAGACTCTGGAGAAGCTGGGCGACTGAGCATCCGCATCAAATCTGAAACAGAAAGGAACCTGAACCATGAAACTGCCTTTTAACATGGATCTGACCGGCAAAACCGTCGTCGTCACCGGCGCGGGCGGCGTGCTCTGCAGCTGCTTCGCCGAGGCCGCTGCCCGCTGCGGCGCCAATGTGGCCCTGCTGGACCTGAATCTGGAGGCCGCCGAGAAGTATGCTTCCGCCATCCGGGAAGCCGGCTTCATCGCCAAGGCCTACAAGGTCAATGTGCTGGAAAAGGACACCCTGGAGGCCGCTCATGCCGCCATCCTCAGCGATTTCGGCCCCTGCGACATCCTGATCAACGGTGCCGGCGGCAACAACAAGCGCGCCAACACCACCAAGGATTACTATATCCCCAATGATGTGGAAGAGGGCGTCGTGACCTTCTTCGATCTGGATCCCGCCGGCATTGAGTTCGTCTTCAACCTGAACTTCCTGGGCGTGCTGCTTCCCACCCAGGTCTTCGCCAAGGAGATGGTTGGCCGCGAGGGCGCGACCATCATCAACATCTCCTCCATGAACGCCTTCACTCCCCTGACCCGCATCCCCGCCTACTCCGGCGCCAAGGCGGCTGTCAGCAACTTCACCCAGTGGCTGGCCACCCACTTCTCCAAGGCTGGCATCCGGGTCAACGCCATCGCGCCCGGCTTCTTCCTGACTAACCAGAACCGGGATCTGATGTTCAACCCCGACGGTACCCCCTCCGCCCGGGCTGCCAAGATCATCGCCGGCACCCCCATGGGCCGCTTCGGCGAGCCTGAAGAACTGCTGGGCGCCCTGCAGTTCCTGATGAACAGCGAGGCCTCCGGCTTTGTCAACGGCGTGGTCATCCCCGTGGACGGCGGCTTCAACGCTTACTCCGGCGTCTGATTTTATCTGCTGAAACGAAAAACGGCTCCTTCCCGATGTGGGAGGGAGCCGTCGCTTTCCGCAAGCGGAAAGCTGCAAGAACCCTTCGCGGCCAAGATGACGGCCGCGCTTTTCTACGCTGCGCTCCGAAAAGACAGGCTTCTTGCACGTGAGTGCTTCTTTTTGACGTTGTTGGTGCACGATGGGACGCAGAGGAGCGGTATTTCGCGACCTGTGGGCTGCGAAATACTCCTGCATAAAAAAGTCAGGAAAGTGGGGACTCTGACTAGGGGTTCTCGTATGGGAGACTCCGGCTCGACGCCGGGGTCTCCCATCTTTTTTCGGCGGAAAAGAGGAAGGCGAACGCCAATTCTAAGAAAAACAAAAGATGGGGCTCTCCTTAGCTCTCCCGCTGGGAGAGCTGGCGCCGCAGCGCCTGAGAAGGCAAACCCGCGCCACCCTGCAGAATAGGAAGCAGACAGCATGCAGCCACGCATCTCCCTGAAACAGGTTTCCTTACGCAAAATCCATGGCCGTAAACACCCGGTGGGGCTCTGCCACAAAAAACTGCTCGTCCCACTGCCCCGACACCAGCTTCTCCAGCAGCAGATTGCTGCCGGGGACGAAATCCAGCGCGCAGTGAATCAGTCCGGCACTGCGCCGGGCCTTTTCCAGAAAGGCCGGGCTGCGGCTGTCATAAATCCCAGTCTCGATAATGTCCACCTGATGATAGGATTCAAACCAGTACTCAAACAGATCCAAGCCGTCCTCTTCGCCGTACTGGGCGCAGAGGTTGTCCTTCATCTCCTCCAGTGAGAAGCTGCCCCTGTCAAAGCCGTTGAGGTAAAAATGACCGGTCTTTTTCAGATTGGCGTGGCGGACATGGTCGGTGTGCAGCTGCAGGGTGATGCAGTCATC
>JAQXNQ010000139.1 GCA_029098085.1 Oscillospiraceae bacterium | reverse complement strand
CACCCAGCCCTTCCTGTCAGCCCTCTGCGGCAGCTGCATCGAGCGGGGGCTGGACATCAACCGGGGCGGAACCAAATACCCGTCGGTACACGGTGCGGCCTGCATGGGCATCGGCACCGTGGCGGATTCCCTGGCGGCCATGGATCAGCTGGTGTTTACGGAGCACAGACTGATCCTCGCCGAGCTCCGGGACGCCCTGAAGGCAAATTTTGAAGGGTACGAAGACCTCCGGCAGCAGCTGCTTGCGGCGCCCAAGTACGGAAACAACGATGAGCGCGCCGACCGGTATGCGGTGTGGTATCTGGAGGAGCACGACCGGCTGCTTCGGGACTACCGCACACCGGACGGCGGACGGATTTACATCGCCATGGCCTCCAATGTCACCAATATCCCCGCCGGTCGGGAAACCGCCGCCACGCCGGACGGACGAAAGCAGGGCGAGCCCCTCAGCGACGCGGCTTCGCCCATGCACGGCATGGATACAAAGGGCCCCACCTGTACCGTGCTGTCCACTACCAAACCCGATTACACGCTGGCCGCCTGCGGCACGGTGCTGAACCAGAAATACAGCCCGTCGGTCTTTATCGATCCCGTCAAGCGGGCCAAGCTGGCGGCCCTGATCCGGGTGTATTTCCAGAAGGGCGGGCAGGAAATGCAGATCAACTCGGTGTCCAGAGAGGTACTGATGGACGCCATGGAGCATCCGGAGCGGTATCCGTCGCTGGTGGTACGGGTGTCGGGCTTCAGCGCCCTGTTTGTCACGCTGGACCGGGCGGTGCAGGAGGACATTCTCAGCCGGACGGAGCAGATGTAAAAATGACAGTAACCAGCCGGATTAGGAAGGGGGAGCGCCTGTGCCGGATGAGCTGATCCTCACCAATATTCAGCATTTTTCCCTCGGCGACGGGCCGGGGATCCGTACGACGGTCTTCCTGAAGGGCTGCAGCCTGCACTGCCCCTGGTGCCACAATCCGGAGACCATTTCCCCGGACATCACGCCCCAGTACGGACGCCGCTGCACGGTGGAAAACATCGTGGAGGAGATTCTGGAGGACGCGGCCTTTTACCGGGAATCCGGAGGTGGGGTGACCCTCTCCGGCGGCGAACCGCTGCTGCAGGCCGCGGCCTGTGCCCGGATCGGCGAGGCCTGCCGCAGCGCGGGCATTCCGGTGCTGCTGGACACCGCCGGAAATGTCGGCCGGGAGGCCTTTGAAACGGTGCTGCCCTGGGTGGATGCCTGCTATTTTGACCTGAAGGCGGGCAGTCAGGAGGGCTATGACGCCGTGGGTGGGCAGCTGGAGCGAGTCCTTGCAAACATGAGCGCCGCAGCTGCGGCGGGGGTGCCGGTGACGGCCAGAATACCGGTGATCCCCGGCTTCAACGACAGCCCCGAAGAGGCGGAGCGGATGGCCCGGCTGCTGCTGGAAGCCCGCATCCGCCGGGTGGATCTGCTTCCCTTTCACCGGCTGGGAAGCGGCAAATACAAGACCCTCGGATGGCGGTACGCCTACGCCGACACCCTGCCGCCGGAGCCCGCAAAGATCCGGCAGCTGCTGGAGGTGTACAGAAGAGCGGGAATGGAAGCGGGGAAGGGAGGGTGAGGGCACGATCAAGCCGGAAACCTTTGCGTTTTGGGAGGGCCGTTTTGGGTCATCCCACAATAAAACCCATTAAGGAGAACTCCATGAACAATTTACTGATCCATCGCTTGGGGTATGTGCACCAAAACCGCACAGACCTCGAAAACCTGCTGAATCTGATCCGCACCTGCCCGGGCGGATGCGACGAGGTGTGGCTCTGTGGCGCTTACGGCTATCCGACCATTGAAACCCACCGTGCCCACGGAAAGGCCATGGCGGAGGCTGCAAAGGCCATCCGCGCGCTGGGGGTCGAGGTGTCCCTTCAGATCAGCAACACCGTCGGCCACGGAAGCTATATGAAAACCGAAGACTACAGCGGCGCAGCCGGAATTCCGGGGATCGTGGGGCCGGATGGTCAGGAGAATCCCTGGTGCTTCTGCCCAAGCAGCGAGGCCTTCCGCAGCTATCTGCGGGAGGAGATCGAGGCTCTGTGCCAGTGCCGCCCCCATGTCGTCTGGCTGGACGATGATTTCCGGATGGTGAACCATTATCCC
>JAQXNQ010000138.1 GCA_029098085.1 Oscillospiraceae bacterium | reverse complement strand
TTCTCGATCTGACCCACCATTTCGAACAGGTCGGCGATGCGGGTGAAGCCCTCTTCCCGGGCGGTGGCGGCGAACTCGGCGTACATCTCGGTCCACTCGTAGTTCTCACCGGAAGCAGCGTCGATCAGGTTGGCGACGGTGTCGGGGACGGTGCCGTCGTGCAGCTCCTTGAACCAGAGCTTGGCGTGCTCCTTCTCGTTGCCGGCGGTCTCCTCGAACAGGTCGGCGATCTGGTTGAAGCCTTCCTTTTTGGCCTTGGAGGCGTAGAAGGTGTACTTGGTTCTGGCCTGCGATTCGCCGGAGAAGGCGATCTGCAGATTGGCTTCGGTTTTGGATCCTTTCAGTTCCATGGGTATTTCCTCCTTGTCTGTTTCAGCCGGGACGCAGGGCGTCTCAGACGATTTCACCATGATGATCCGTTCCGATCAGGCTGATGTCGATCCGTTTCAGCTCCAGATCGGGAATGGGATGGGCCTTCAGATAGCCGCGGACCAGCGTCAGCAGCTCCTGATCGTCGAAATCCCGCACCGAACGGGTGGCCGCATCGCAGATGTGGGCATGATCATAAGTATTCACATCGTAGATTACAGGTTCCCCTGCGGTGCTGACCTTGCGGATCAGCCCCTTCTTTTCAAAAAGATTCAGAATATTGTAAACGGTGGCGGTGGTCAGACAGACCTGACGCTCCTGCAGAGCGGCCCGGACATGCTCCACTGTCAGATGGGTGTTGAGATCCCGCAGAACCCGGAGCACCTCCAGCCGCTGCTGGGTTACCTGAATGCCCTTTTCCCGCAATGCGGCGCGCAGTGTATCCATAGCTTCTCCTTGAAATTTGGAATTATTCTTATTTATGTTTTTATTATATCGAAAATTCCGCTGGCTGTCAAGAATAATTTTAATCATTGGGCAAAGACTAGAAGCAAACGGGCCGCCGGACGCGGCCGCTGGAAGGAGCGATCTGTGCATGGGTCCTGTGAAGACCACAAAGGAGCAATATGCCGCCATGGCCAAGGAGGCGTCCCGATCGTCGCCGTCCTGGAAGAATATCCCGCTGGCGTTTCTGTCCGGCGGACTGATCTGCATGCTGGGGCAGGGGCTGCTGGAGCTGTACCAGTATCTGGGGCTGAATCTGGACCGGGCGTCGCTGCTGGTGTCGGTGTCGCTGGTGTTTCTGAGCGTCCTGCTGACCGGTCTGGGGGTCTATGACCGGCTGGCCAAGCACGCCGGAGCGGGCACCCTGGTGCCCATCACCGGCTTTGCCAACGCAGTAGCGGCTCCGGCGCTGGAATTCAAAAGCGAGGGCATGATCATGGGTCTGGGCGCCAAGCTGTTTGCCATCGCCGGACCGGTGATCGTCTACGGCGTGGCGGCCTCCTGGGTGTACGGCATTGTGCTGATTTTTCTGGGCCACGGCGGCATGCAGTGAGGGGGGAGCAGTATGGCGAAAAAGCTGGGCCGGAGCACCATCCGGCTGGAAAGCAGCCCGGTGATCCTGTCTTCGGCGGCCATTGGCAGCAAGATGGAGGGGGAAGGGCCGCTGGGACGGTATTTTGACTACGTTGCCTCCGATCCCACCTTCGGCGAGGAGAGCTGGGAGAAGGCGGAGGGGAAAATGCAGCAGTTGGTGCTGCAGACCGCTCTGCAGAAGGGCGGCTTCTCGCCGGAGGAGATGGACTGTCTCTTTGCTGGAGATCTGCTGAACCAGTGCGTCAGCTCCAGCTATGGCCTGCGGAGCTTTGAGATTCCCTTTCTGGGGCTGTACGGAGCCTGCTCCACCATGTCCGAGAGTCTGATGCTGGCGTCTCTGTTTGTGGAGTGCGGACTGGCGAGGCGGGCGGCGGCGGTGACCTCCTCCCATTTCTGCTCGGCGGAGCGGCAGTTCCGGTTCCCGCTGGAGTACGGCGGACAGCGCCCGCCCAGCGCCCAGTGGACCGCCACGGCGGCGGGTGCGGCCATCGTGGGGAAGGGGAAGGGCGTTGCGGTGCGGACCGTGACGGCGGGCACCATCCGGGACCTGGGCATCACCGACGCCAACAACATGGGCGCGGCCATGGCTCCGGCGGCGGCCTCCACTCTGCTGACCTTCTTCTCGGACACCTGCACCCATCCGGCGGACTATGATCTGATCCTCACCGGCGACCTGGGTCAGGTGGGGCGGGATCTGCTCTACGAGCTGCTGGAGACGGAGGGGGTCAGAATCTCCGACCGGCACGAGGACTGCGGACTGCTGCTGTACGACCGGGAGAAGCAGGACGTCCACGCCGGAGCGTCGGGCTGCGGCTGTTCGGCGTCGGTGCTCTGCGGCAGCATCCTGCCCGCCATGAGCAGGGGGGAGTATCGGGAGGTACTGTTCATGGCCACCGGAGCCCTCATGTCGCCCACCATGGTGCAGCAGGGGGAGAGTATTCCGGGAGTGGCCCATCTGGTGCACCTGTCGGCTTCCGGCAGGGGAAGGGAGGAGTAAAATGCTCTGGGATTATCTGAAGGCCTTTGTGGTGGGCGGCCTCTTCTGCGCCGTGGGACAGGTACTCATCGATTATACCAAGCTGACCCCGGCCAGGATTCTGGTCAGCTATGTGGTGGCCGGCGTAGTGCTGGGGGCGCTGGGCTGGTACCAGCCCCTCGTCGAGTTCGCCGGAGCGGGAGCGACGGTGCCGCTGACCGGCTTCGGCAGTCTGCTGAGCCGGGGCGTCCGGGACGCAGTGGACCGGGACGGCTGGCTGGGCGTCTTCACCGGCGGCCTGACCGCCTCCTCCGGCGGCATCACCGC